>JAJRVO010000310.1 GCA_024277275.1 Chloroflexota bacterium | reverse complement strand
GCCGCTCCAGCCGTTTCCGCCTACCAGAATGGGCGTGTTGGGGTCCACTTCTCGGATGCCGGCAACAAGGCGCGGGTAAAATTGGTTCCAGTCGTACAGCGTACCCGCATACTGGGCGTAAAACTCGTCGGGGTCGTAGATACCAAAGAAAACCCCGGAGCTGTTTGGTTCGACCATTAATTTGTAACCCGCTACAATGGGGTTGTCGCCATAGCGCTCGGCGGTGTAGCGCCACATCTCTACCCAGGCATCCTGCGCCGCCTGGTCTTCCCACACGGAATCATTAAAATATCCCTCAAATTCCGGCTCTCCCCCGCAGCAAAGACCGAATTCGCTGCGACCAGGGCCGGTGCGGAAACCGATGGTAGCAAACATATCTGCTTCGGCTATCATTGCCAGCAGATTGTCCAGGTGATCTTGAACGCCGGGGTCTACGGCATAGGGCGGGGTTTCGGTAAAGAGGCCGGGGCCGGAGATAGAGACGTAATTGGCCCCCATTGCCGCCAAACGGTTAAAGTCTTCCTGGGTATAAGGCGGGCCGACTCGCCCATCGCCCTTAAATTCCAGCCCGTCCAGCTCAGGGACAACAATGGCTTGCCAAATGTTTGCGCCGCGCAGGTGGGGGCCGTTAATCCACAGGCCCCATTTGTCAAAAGCGGCAGGGGCGGGGCTTGTTTCGCTCTTGTCAGGAGCCGTCGCTTCAGTTTTACCGGGTTCGGGAGGCGCTTTGGGTGGGGTGGGGGAGGCGGGCGCTGTAAGATTGCCGGGAAAGTCCGCGTTCTGCGCCCATTGGTCGCGCAAAACGCCCAGCAAGGGATTATCGAGGATGAGGGTATGATTCTCAGGGTCCGGGCCGTATTCCATATTGAAGCCGTCGAAGTCGGGTTCGTCGCCGCGCCAGACATAAATGGCATAGTTCCAGCCGTACTGCTCAAACAGGTCGGTCTGGTCGTGCAGAAACGCGGCAGCATCCGGCGCCCAGCGCACGGCGCCAAACTCGCCCACGTAAATGGGTACGCCGTGTTGCTCGGCAAACTCGCGGACGGGGCGGTAATTCTCATCCAACCAGGTCTGGTCAAAGGTGATGGTCTCGCCGTAGTCGTCAACAACATCGGGGTAGGTGATGGTAGTCTCTCCCTCCTCCTGGATGATATACACGTCCGGGTCGTAGGCGTGCAGGCTGTAAACGGTGCGCGGGTCGCCGGTGGGCTGTAAGGCGGGGAACCAGTCTGCGGCCGCCCAACCAAGGCTGTTTATGATAATGGGCGTGTCGGGGTCTACCTGGCGGATGGCAGTCGTAATCTCGGCGGCTAAGGCGTTCCAGTCCATCAGCGTGCCCTCGACCTGAGCCTGCAACTCAAGCGGCTCCAATTCTCCGTCGGGGTCAAACAGGGTATTGGGGTGTGGCTCAACCATCAGGTCGTACCCGGCGACGACCGGGTTATCGCGGTATCGCTCGGCCGTGAAGCGCCACATCTCAACCCAGGCGTCGTGAGCGGCCTGGTCGCTCCAAACGTCAAAGAGCGGCTCGCCTTCCATAACAATGGCCCCCTCGTTGCGTCCCGGCCCGGTGCGAAAGTGAATGACCACATAAAGACCGACTTCCTCCGCCCATCCGACCATGTTGTCCAGATAAGCCAGCGCTGTGGGGTTGACTTCGTAGGGCGCTTCCTCGGTGAAGAGGCCCGGATAGGAGGCATTGATCAGGTTGGCGCCCAAATTGCGCAGCTCCTGTATATCCTGGCGGGTGATGGGTTGGACGCAACCGTCTTCGGTAAAGAGTAGGCAAGGGTGCAAATCAACGCCGCGCAAGCGGGGACCGTCTACCCACAGAGACCATTTATCAACAACCGTATATTCAGGGCCGGCTTCGTCAGTTTCAGGGGAGGGTGACTCCGGTTGGGTGGGCATTGCTTGTGGGGATTGGTCGGCCTCAATAGCTTCGACAGCGGCCGGTTCTTCGGTTTCCTCTTCTACTTCACTCTGGGCAGGGTTTGGAGCAGGCGGTTCTTTTTCCTCTTTCGTTAAAGAAGATAAAGGGCCGCAAGCCAGAGCCAACAATATCAAGAGCATAAGAATTACTATTTTTTTCATCTTTTCCCTCCATTGCATTGAATATTATTTTACCATCTTGTGATAAAACATGAAACACCATAAAAACGTTAGCTATTATTTTTTGACAATGATTTAGCGGCACGCCGCCCGCCACGCGTCGAGATTGCGATTCTTGAATATCCCATTGAAATTTAGGGCATTGAGTTGGGGGCAGAACTGAACGGCGCTGCTAAAGTTGTCGGTGTACTCGGCGGCAAAAACGGCTTTACCGGCGCTGGCAAAGGGCGATAACTGGTTGCACCAGCCTTCGGCAGAGCAATCTTCGGTCAGCGCCCAGTCAAAGTATGGCAGCCGATCGGCCACCTGATCGGAGTCGTTTTTCAGGCCGATGGACAGGCTCCGCGCGTGGGCCTCGTTGGCCAGCCAGATGTTATAGTTGAGCTGGTCCTGGTAGGTAAGAGGAAAACCGGTATTGTTGGTGTAGCCGTCAATGTTGTCCGGCTCGATGCCGTCGAAACCTTTGGCCTTACACTGGTCCAGACGGGCGCGCATAATCGGGGCCAGCAGGTCAATCCGGCGGATGTCCAGCCATTTCTCGCCGGGCCAGCCGTCATAGTTATTGCCGATAACCGAAGATGGAAATTGGTCTTTGTCGGGTCGCCACTCTTCCCAACTGCCTACGCTGATGTAGCAGATGGCTTTGCGCCCCTGGGCGTGCAGGCCGGCCACCACACCGGCGTCATTATCAAACAGGTCGATGTCGTACATATCCGCGTTAAAGGACGAGTTAATGGGCAATCCGGTCAACTGCCACTGCCAACTGGTGATAACTGGCGGCTTCCACCAACTTGACGGCGAGTTGGCAAGGTTATTGAAAACAATGGGTAGATAGATGGTGGCAACCGGGGTAAAACTGAGCGTGTTGTTGAGAGGCCGATTGTTATTCCAACGGCACGGGCGGTCCGGCTGCCGGGGTGTAGCGTTGACCTGTCCGGGCAAAATAACCTTAAAAATCACTCCGGCAATAATCATTGCCGTCGCCAGGATACCTATCTGGATGATTCGCTCCCACTGTTTATGGGATGATGTTAATGCGCGCTTTTGCATTTTATCCGTTCTTCTATGAAACCCTCCTCATCGGGTTTCATAACTATGCGTGTGGCGCGGAGAAAGAGAGTGGAGGGACACCCCCCACCTGTGTTATGCACAGGCCACCCCCCGCGCCATAGGCGGCTCTTTTGTAATGGGGCGGTTAACTATTTCTAAGAACGATGGGCAAGTAAACTGACTGCACGCCCACAGTAACAGTATTGGCAGAGATGGAAGCGGTGATGCCCTCGGCAGAACTGGCCGAAATAGCGTTTATTAGTTTGTCGCCATTGGTAATTGGCGGGGTAACAGAAACCCTAAAAGAGACGCTTGTTGACGAGTTTCCGGCAACCGTCAGGCCGGTCCAGACAACATTGGCGCCATCAAAAAAGCCGCCGGATGAGTAAGTTGTGCTGTTGGGGATGGCGCTGGTAATGGCGACGCCGGTAGCGGTTATTCCGCCGCTATTTTGCAAGGTAATGGTGTAGGTAATAACTTTGGTTGTGGCTTCAACAGGATCGGGGGTGGTGGTACTGGAGAGACTCAACTTGGGGGCTGCTTCATATGCCCCAATGTCATGAATAGCTAAACCAATCCCATCGCCATCTACAGGTCTGGGATTACCCTCATAATCATTGTTTGGGGCGTCAACAGCAGAGCCTGCATCTATGGCGGGCGAACCTGCCTGCAAATGGAAATTAGCCCCGGCAGCATTTACAAACAAGGGGTCTCCGGCCACATAGTTAGCGCCGGTAATTACATAGGCGTATTCCTGAGAACCATCAATTAAATTGTATTCTGCGGCCAGGGTGACTGTTGTTGATATTTCGTTTACCATTTGACAGCAATTCCCGTTTTAGAAACTGCGCCGCCGATAATCACT
>JAJRVO010000309.1 GCA_024277275.1 Chloroflexota bacterium | reverse complement strand
GGCGCGCAGGAGCGTTACCGGGCTTTTACCTCCGCTCACCCGGAAGCCGAGCAATTTGGGCGACATATTGACGGCAAATTGCCCTGGACAATGGTAGCCGATATCGACCCAGAAAATGAAGATGACATTTGCTTTACCACCTAGGCATTCTGCAGCATTTTTGCTGAAACCTCGCTCAAGGCAGCCAGTGTACCCGCGTACATCGACCGCGCCGTATAGTTTGCCAATGAGAAACTTTGGGGGACGCTTAAGGCTACGCTCATCGTTCACCCTGCTTCTCTGAAAGACCAGGAGACAGCCGCAGCCGTGGAGCGGGCTATTGCCAACCTCCGTTATGGTACGGTGGCTGTCAACCACTGGGCAGTAGTGGGCTATGGTCTTATTGTGCCCACCTGGGGCGGTTTTCCCGGTCACGACATCTACGATATTCAATCCGGGAATGGCGTAGTCCACAATACTATGATGTTTTCCCAGCCGCAAAAGTCGGTCATTCGAGGGCCTTTTTTAACAAGACCGACTCCCCTCTGGTTTGCAACTAACAGGCAGGCCCATAAGCTTGGTCAAAAACTGACCAAATTCGAGGCATCCCCATCCCCCTGGCAAATTCCGGGCTTGCTCTGGTTAGCTATCAGGGGTTAATTAAAATTGCTTCCGGCTATATCCTGTGCTAGACTCTTGAAGTCAAGAAAATGATGATCCATTTTCTTGTTTTGTCTTGTTCCCAAAATTCAGCTTGGGAACAAGGATGAATTTCTGGATGGCAATCAAGGAGGATGTTTTGGAAATTAGAAAAATTGTTTTAATTCAACCCGGCCGTGAAGGCAAAATTTTTGGTAAGGCTCCCGCCGCGCCTTACACCCTTATGCGCCTGGCCTCGCTGGTTCCAGATGATATCGACGTGGAAATCTGGCACCATGATTGGGAGCCGGTGGAAAATAAACTCCGCACTTTGGGTAAGCACGACCTGGTTGGCATTACGGCCAAAACCTTGGAAATCGAAATGGTTCAGCGTTTTACCAAGATTGCACGCGAAGCGGGGGTGCAAACCGTGGTGGTAGGGGGCAACCATGCCACGCTAATGCCGGAGGACGTCACCCCCTGGGCCGATGTGGTTGTTACCGGCGAGGCGTATCGAACCTGGCCTAAAATCGTAGAGGACTTTCAAAACGACGCCCTGCAACCGCTGTACAACGACACCGAATGGGCCGATCTGGCCGGCATTGCCACGCTTAGCGACCGGGTTATTACCCAAGTGGACGAAAAGCGGCGCTACTGGACGCCAATGCTGGAAATTACGCGGGGCTGTCCGCGCAACTGCTCTTTTTGCACAGCCATCCGGGTCAGCGGGCAAAAGATGCGCCTCCGCCCCATAGAAGAGATTGTCGAAGAGATTCAACGACGCAAAATTGACCGCTTCTTTTTAACCGATGACAACTTTGGCCTGGCTTTTGCCATCAACCCCGACTATACCGAAAAGTTGTTTTTGGCTCTGGAAAAACTCCCCCTGCGCGGCTGGACCACGCAAGCCGAAATGATGGTTGCCAAATACCCGGAGTTGCTCAAGTTAGCCCGGCGAGCGCATCTGGACAAGCTCTTTATCGGTTTTGAGTCGGTCAACCCGGATAATAAAAAAGAGTTGGGGGGCAAAAGTAAAGGCCACATCAAGCAATACGAAGAAGCCATCAAAGCCATTCAGCAGGTTGGAATTGGCGTTGTCGGGCTTTTTGTTTTTGGCTTTGACAACGATACCCCCGAGGTTATGTGGGATACCTGGAAATTTGGCAAAAATGTGGGATTGGACAGCATGAGTACCACCGTATTGACCCCTTACCCCGGCACGCCCTTCCGGGCGCAGCTTATTCAAGAAGACCGGCTTATGCCCAACAAAAGCTGGCGTTACTACGACACAGCCCACGTAACTTACTATCCCAAACAAATGACGGTTGAAGTGTTTGAAAAGGAATACGACAAAGTCTGTAAAGCCATCTACTCGCCCTTTAGAATTGCCCAACGCGGCCTCCGCGCCCTAACGCGATACCCCCTACGGCGGATGCCGGCCAAAGCATTCGGCAGCTTTAGCACCGACTACGGCTATCGCCGCACCTTTGCCTGGCGACACGCTGTTCCTTAAATCCAATCTCTATCAGTAATGAGAATTAAATAACTGTCCCTCAACATTGTAATTGGTAAATGGTAATTGGTTATTAAGCCAATCCCTAATTACTAATTACCATTTACTGCACTCTGAAATGAGACAGACAGTTATTTAATCCCGATTCCTAAATAATAATGCCCCTGTTGTAGAAAACGGGGGCATATTTTTTAACTGCTGTGTCCTCTCAATATTTCGAGGTAAGAATTGGGCAGGGGATTAATCGGTCAACGGATGAATAACGGATTAAAGGATGAAGCGGCAATTATCCGCTAATCTGCTACATATTCGCTTACTTATTTGGCATACATCCCCAGTTTATGGGGATGATGCACTACTTCCAGGTAAAGGTCCATCTTTCACTTTCGGGGCTGATTGCCGTACCGGAGCCGTCATTGTTAAGTCGCTCTACCACCACAAACCACTCGTAACGATTTTCGGGCGGGTCAATTTGCCCGTAGAGCGAGATAGGCACGACCCATTCGGCAGATTTGGTCTGGCCCCCTTGGTAGGTCACTTTGTTATGAAAGGTATAAATCATACGGACGGCGTACTGCTCATCCGGGGCTAACTCTACAACCGGCTGCCAGCGCAGCACCACCGTATTACCGGCAATAAATCCAAAATCGTTTTTTGGTTCCAGCAGTACCGGAGCTTGATACTTCATGGCAGGCGTAGGGGGCGTTTCAGGGGTTGGCGTGTCGGCAGGGATAGGGGTTGCAGGTGGTGGTTCAGGGGTAGGCGTGTCGAGAGGGATGGGAGTATCTGTTGGTACGGGGATGTCAGTAGGCGGTGGTTGCTCTACTTCCAGGATAGGTGAAGCTGTTTCGGTAGGCAAGGGCGTATTGGTTGGCGGTAATGGGGTGGGGGTATTGGTCGGCGGTAAAGTGGGCGTAGCCAAAGGTGAATCAACAGGCGAAACAGGCGACTCAAAAACAGGCGAGACGGGCGGCTCTTCAGTCGAGATAACTATGGTGACAACGGCTTGGGGCGTGACAGTTGGCCCATCTTCTAACTCGGTTTGAAAAAAGCCCAGACCGGCTAAAAGTTCACCCCCGGTTTCACTTTGTAACGCAAACCAGCCTGTGCCGCCAACACAAATCACGCACAAAGAAAGAAAAATCAATCCCCCTCCCAAAACAAAAGATAAAATGGCAGGGCGACCAGTTCCCGGCCGGATTCGGAACAAGTCTGATGGTTGCCGCAGTTTGTAATGCTTTACCTCTCTTTTAGGAAGAGGACGTTGTAGCCTGGCAACCTGTGTTTCCTCTGCGTTAACGGGCTGCGCCGGCGTGGCGGCTTCTCCAGCCCCACCTTGATCCGCTCCTTTTTGCTGCACAATAACGGGGGTTCCATCCGCATCTTTCTTACGGACGGGCTTAGGAGGCACTCTGGGTTTTTTGGGTACAAACGGCTGGCCCGGCAATGGTTCAGGCTCATCCGCCAAAACATCTTCCTCTGGAGCTGAAGGGGGCGGCCGTGGAACAGAGGTCAATGGCCGGGCTGCCTCAAAGCCCGGTGGGGGCGCGCCCATTTCTGGAGTAGAAAGGGGCGGTGTTGAAGACCTCGATTTTGCAGGTAACGAATCCGGTTCGGCTGAGTTGGCTATTGACGCGCCGCCTGTTGCACTTTCAACGGGAGGGTCTTCATCTGCCGGAGGTGTTTCCGGCTCAAGGGAAGCCTCTGTTGCATCAGGTTTAACCGGTTTGCTCTCCAAGTCCAGGTCAACCTGCTCAAATGCTTCAATCGCTTGCTCTATCTCTAACACGTCCATAGGGTCAGAATAATCATCCCCTAAAAAAAGCAGTTCACTGGCCGAATCGGGCCTGACCACCAACCAGCCAACCAGAGCGCGATGGGTTTCCAGGTCAAGTTCAACCGTTTTGGGCGAGTCGTCTTTGGCGGAAGTATACGTGATATTGGGGTTTTTGCCCGCCAGGTGCAAATCAGACAAGCGTAACATAGACGCCTCTTTAGGCGTTAGCCCAACGCGCCGAACCAGCACATATAACGTTTTTTGAAGTATTGCTTCTTTTGAGGATTGCTCGTTCATAAATACCTATTGCCAGCCCTAAACCGGCTCTTACTCTTTTTGAAGGATAGTGAGCGTGTGTGTTTGTATCGATTCTACCTACTTTTTGAATGAAGAGCAAACTTGCCGTTTGCTTTGCCAGACAACGGCTAATAAAGGTATAATCACTGCTTGTTTGGTAACTACCGCATTGCCTGCTAGAGTCTGTCCCAAAATTTGGGAGAAGACAGGGGGGCGCGGGGGGAATCTCCCCAGGTTTGTCCCGATTTCCTAAAATCTGGGACGCACCCTGCCTACTGCATTTATGTTATTTTCACTTTACCCAACTATTACCCAAAACTATTTCATTTTCTGCTTTATGGTGTGTTTGGGAAGCTTACAATGGAGCGCCGCCCGCAACCATAAACTGAACATAAGCCTTATGGGATTATGGGGATTGGGTTGGTTGGGGACAATAACAGGGGCATTGCTGGTTATTGGCGGATTCAGTTGGTTTTTTACCTTTACGCCCGGCCTTCTCAATTCCGGCCTGGCCGGGGGCGAATTATCTACGCTGTTTGGAGCCGGAGGTTTATGCGCTTTATTAGTTACCCGACTGGCCGGAGCGTTTTGGCAAAAAGTAAAACTCAACACTTTGTTTGATAACAAGCATGTTATTCACTTTGACAGACTTCATCCACCGGGTTGATTGTGGACTCTTTGCCATCATCAATAATTTTGCCGGGCGCCACCCCTGGCTTGATGCCCTGGCTCGTTTGTTTTTAAATGATTACTTTATACCGACAACGTTTGCCGTCTTGCTGCTGGCCCTTTGGTTTGACGAAACCAACTCCAGCAGGAAACGGTCTACCAACCAACGAGCGGTGCTTGTGGGGGCATTGAGCGCGGCTCTGGCCAATACCCTACTTAAAATCATCAACCAGTTCTATTTCCGCCCGCGTCCTTTTGACGTGTACGAGGTCAACTTGTTATTTTATCAACCTACCGACTCTTCGTTGCCCAGCAATGCGGCTGCGCTAGGTTTTTCTATTGCGGTTGGGGTGTGGGTCTACCGGCAACGCTGGGGCTGGATATTACTGGGCCTGGCGGCCATATTTGGGCTGAGCCGAATATTTGGCGGGGTGCATTATCCCCTTGATGTGATAAGCGGAGCGGCTCTGGGCGGCGCTTCGGCGTGGTTTATTCAGCAACAGCAAGAGTCAGTGGACAAAATTCTCATCTTGATCACCAGGTTAGCAACCAGACTGGGTTTACCATAACCTGAACAAAGTTATTTCTTAACCATTCACCTTGTTTTATTTAGTCGGTCAACTGTAATCTTCATTCTATCATAGCTGCTTATTGCTGACAATCTGATTAACAGTTTGGCACTTACTGTGAAAATAGATACAATCAGGGTCGAACACAAATCGACCGGATAAATCCGCACAACCGGGTACGCATTCCCGGACTTTGGATAAAATGGAGCTTCCTTTGGACGCAATTTGGCAATACCTTCAATTTACCGGATTTTACAATGCCACCCCAGGCAATTTGATTATGATTGCGGTGGGGTGTTTATTTATTTACCTGGCCATTAGCAAAGAGTATGAACCTCTACTGCTGGTTCCTATTGGTTTTGGAATGCTTATTGGCAACGTGCCAATTCCGCTACCGGAAGCAGGCCAAAAAGGGCTTGAAATTGGTATTTACGAACCCGGCAGCGCGCTAAATCTGCTTTACTTTGGGGTAACGGCCGGTATTTATCCGCCCCTTATTTTTCTGGGCATTGGCGCTATGACCGATTTTTCAAGCCTGATTGCCCGGCCAAAATTGGTTTTGCTGGGGGCTGCCGCTCAAGTGGGTGTTTTTGCCACGCTATTTAGCGCCATTTTAATTGGCCAATATATCCCCGCCCTGGAATTGGCGGTAGACCCCGCCGGGGTGTTAAACCCACAAATCCGGCTAATGCAGGCTGCGGCTTCTATTGCCATCATCGGCGGCGCCGACGGTCCCACTGCAATTTTCTTGTCGTCGCAACTGGCCCCCGATTTATTGGGCGCTATTGCCGTCTCTGCCTACTCATATATGGCCCTGGTGCCGGTTATTCAGCCGCCAATTATGCGTTTGCTCACCACACGGGAAGAGCGACTAATCAGAATGTCGCCTCCGCCGGTAGCGACCAAGACTCAAAAAATTATTTTTCCAATCATTGGTTTGCTGGTCTGTTTATTTATTGTGCCGGGCGCTCTACCCTTGTTGGGTCTGTTATTTTTTGGGAACTTGCTAAAGGAGAGCGGCGTAACTGAACGATTGGCTACCACAGCCCGTACCACTTTTATTGATATTGTGACCATTCTCTTGGGAATTACCGTGGGAGCCAGCACCCAGGCCAGCACATTTTTAACGCCCCGCTCTATAGCCGTTTTTGTTTTGGGAGCCATCTCTTTTATGATAGCCACCGCCTCCGGCTTGTTATTTGCAAAAGCTATGAATCTTTTCCTAAAAGAGAAAATCAATCCCCTAATTGGGGCCGCCGGAGTTTCCGCTGTGCCTATGGCGGCTCGTGTGGTGCACCAGGTAGGCCAAAGCGAAGACCCGCAAAACCATCTGCTGATGCACGCTATGGCCCCCAACGTAGCCGGGGTAATCGGGTCGGCGGTGGCTGCCGGGGTTTTGTTGGCAGTTTTAGGGTAGTGAACCATTTCTTATGTTCGACTCAGTAGACGTGAAATCTTGGAGGTATTATTATGTCTAATCTCATTTGGCAAGGATTGATGATTAGCGTGATGGGGATGGGGCTTACCCTGGCGGCCCTGGTGATACTAATCTTGACCATGATGCTATTGGAACGCTTCTCGCGCAACAGCGTGGAACCGCCGATTTCCAGCAAAACAATGCCGGACAAAAAACTGGCGGCTATCAGCATACCGGCGCAGGATACAGAGGAAGAGATTGCCGCAGCTATCGCTATGGCGTTGGTCTACCTGCGTTCGGCCAATGCTCTGCATCGGGCAGATGTTCACCCCGACAACTTGGGAGCTACGCTTGAGGCTGGACGCGGACCGTGGTGGATAGCAGGTCGTACTCAGCAGCGTTCTGCCAACATTTCAAAAACAACCCCCTGGAGAAATTAGTTATGGATTCGATTTCTAAACGAAGAGTAAAAGTAACCGTCAATGATAAACCATTTCTAGTAGAGGTCAATGATTTATCCGCTTCGCCGCTAAATGTCAAAGTTAATGGACAATCCTATGTAGTAAACATTGAAACGGCTGCGGTGGAGAAAGCGCCTGCTGATGAGTCGCCAACTGCATTAGATACGGCGCTTCCCCCGGCGCCGACGCCGGCAAAAACGCCCCCATCCGCCAACCACGCCGGGGCATCCGAGAAGGAAGTTAAAGCCCCAATGCCGGGCCACATCATCGAGATTGCCGTCAAGCCGGGTGATGAAGTAAGCGCCGGCCAGACGCTTTGCTTGCTAGAGGCGATGAAAATGAAAAATGCCATTCGGTCGCCCCGCAATGGCGTTATCGCCGGCATAAAGATAACTTTGGGGCAACCCGTAACCTACGGCGACATTTTGGTGGCGTTTGAATAAGAATATTTTTCCCATGCCGCTCATATAGTTCTCGAGAAGAGTTTCTGCCGGCAGTGATGAATAACGCGTGATGCGTGATAAGATTCACGCGTCACGCATCAAAAAGTCGCAAACATCACCGCAAAAACTTTTCTGAGTATCTATAGTGGCATAAGTCCATGTTTTTTGGGCGGCAACGAAGCCTGCTTGTCGCGCAGCAATTCTAAAGCAGCAATAAGGCGGGGACGAGTTTCGGCTGGAATAAGGATATCGTCAATGTGACCGCTGGCAGCGGGCGCATAAGGTTTTGAGAACTTTTTCCGGAATTCGGCCACCAGACGGGCGTGTTCGGCTTCTGAATCTTCTATCCCGTTGAGTTGTTTGCGATAGAGAATATTAACTGCGCCTTCGGGACCCATTACGGCAATTTCGGCAGTGGGCCAGGCAAAGACCAAATCGGTGCGAATATATTTGCTGCTCATTACAATATATGCTCCGCCGTAAGCTTTGCGGGTGACAATTGCCAGTTTGGGAACCGTTGCCTCAGAGTAAGCATACACTATCTTGGCCCCATGCCGGATGATACCGCCATGTTCCTCGGCCAGACCAGGCATAAAGCCAGGGGAGTCGATAAATGTGATGACGGGAATATTAAAGGCATCACAGAAGCGAATGAACCCGGCCATCTTATCTGACGCATCAATATTGATCACGCCGGCCAAAACTGCCGGTTGTTGGGCCACAATACCTACTGCCTGACCATGCAATCGGGCAAAACCGACAATGGCATTCTGAGCAAAATCCCGATGAACCTCCATAAAACTATTCAGGTCGAAAACCCTGTGGATGAGGTTTTTCATATCATAAGCCTGACCGGGGTCAGCGGGCACAATTGTGTTGAGTTCAGGGTCCATTCGCCACGGGTCGTCATTTGGTTCAAGGGCGGGAGGCGCTTCTGCATTGTTTGAGGGGAGATAGCTAAGTAATCGGCGAGTCAACTCCAAAGACTGTTCCTCATTGTCGGCAGCAAAATGGGCTACACCGCTGATACTATTGTGCGTCGATGCGCCGCCCAGAGTTTCCAAATCCACTTCTTCGCGAGTAACCGTTTTTATTACCTCCGGGCCGGTAATGAACATGTGGCTGGTCTGCCTGGTCATAATCACAAAATCGGTTAGGGCCGGAGAGTAAACTTACCCTCCGGCGCACGGGCCAAGCATCACGCTAATTTGGGGAATAACCCCGCTGGCCTGGGTGTTACGCCAAAAAAGCTCGGCATAGGCGGCCAGACTATAAACCCCTTCTTGAATACGCGCGCCCACGGAATCGTTTAATCCAATCACCGGCACACCCGCTTGTAAGGCCAAATCCATAGCTTTAGCCACTTTTTGACCCTGCACTTCAGAAAAAGACCCCCCCGAAACAGTAAAGTCTTGAGCGTACAAACATACATTTCGACCATTGATTTTTCCAAAGCCGGTCACAACGCTATCGCCGGGATGACGTTGCTTATCCATTCCAAAATTGCTGTGGCGCTGAGTGACGTAGGCATCTATCTCCTGGAAAGTACCCTCATCCAGTAAACGAGCAATCCGTTCGCGGGCTGTGAGCTTGCCTTTAGCATGTTGGGCTTCAATTCGTCGTGGGCCGCCACCCAACTTTATCTTTTCTCGTTGCTCCTTTAATTCGGCGACTAATGATTGAGGGTCGTCAACGCGCTCCGAGGTTTCGCTTTTCTGTGGCGTTGTGTCACTTGTTGGTTGAGGATTTGGGTCAGTTTTCATCATCCAACTTTCCCTATTTTCTTGATATTGGGTGTGTGGTGAATCATTGTTACTTCATCTCCTATGAACCACTTTGGATTTTAGATTTGGATTTTGGATTGTCATATCGAGCGGATTTAAAGCAAATCATCAATAAAACTAAAACAATTCTTGCCGGATTTTATCACACTTGTAGGTTGTTTAAAAAGATTGCGTGGGGAGCTTGTCTGTTTTCTGTGGGGAGGCTGATACCCAAACCATTTGCTATTGAGCATGCCCAATAGTACAATCAATTTTTATGCAAACCAAAATCAGAACCGCCCACATTATCCGCTCGACCGGAATTTTGATGGCCGCTTTTATGGCTAACAAAATCCTGGCTATTGGGCGGCAAATTGTAATAGCCCAAACCTTTGGCACCGGCAGCGAGTACGATGCCTTTGTAGCCGCCTTTCGCCTGCCCGACATCCTCTTTATGCTCATCTCCGGCGGCGCTTTGGGAACCGCTTTTATCCCCATTCTAAGTCAACGGTTAATCCAAAAAAACCCTGATGACCTCGATGGCTGGCAACTGACCAGCAGCGTCCTCAACACGTTGTTACTGGCAGTGATCGGCATATCAACTCTGCTGGCAATTTTTGCTCTGCCGCTGGTAAAGTGGCTGGTTGCCCCCGGCTTCTCTGAAGAGGTTCAAATTTTAACCGCCAACCTGATGAGGCTAACCCTTATTTCAACCGTGATATTCAGCGTTAGCAGCCTGGTTGGGGCGGTACTGCATACCCGGCAGCATTTTCTGCTACCGGCAATTGCGCCGATGGTTTACAACCTGGGGATTATGTTTGGGGCTATCTTTTTGGCCCCTACCTTTGGAGTTTATGGATTAATATGGGGAGCAGTTTTTGGGGCGATGGGTCACTTATTGATTCAATTGCCGGGATTGATGGTTCACGGCATAAGATATCGTCCCGTTTTTGGCTGGGGCGATAAAGATTTATGGCAAATTGCCAAATTGATGGGGCCACGAGTGATGAATATCGTCGTCATCCAGATTAACTTTGTGGTGATGTTTAACCTGGCTTCGCGGTTGGGCGCGGGCAGCGTGTCGGCTCTGGATTACGGCTGGGATTTAATGCAGATGCCGCAAACCATCATCGGCTCTGCCATTGGCATTGTGCTGTTTCCCACGCTATCGGAGTTGGCTGCGCAAGGCGATATTGCCGCCCTACGACGAACAATGGCCCAAACGCTGCGGATTATCCTGGCTCTGGCCATCCCGGCAATGGTGGGGTTGATTGTGTTGGGGCGACCCATCATTCGGGTGATGTTTGAGCGAGGCCAGTTTGGACCAGACTCAACAGCAGCCGTCTACCAGTCGCTTCAATTTTGGGCGATGGGCCTGATTGCCCACTCTGCCCTGGAAGTGGTCAACCGGGTATTTTACGCTCAAAAAGACACCATTACCCCGTTCCTCAGTTCTGTGGTCAGCATGGGTATCAACCTGGGGCTGGCCCTGGCCTTGTACCAATCGCTCCAGGCCGGGGGACTGGCATTCTCAAACGGGGTAGCGGTGACGGTAGAAGTATTGATTATGCTGGTCATCGCTCACCGGCGCTTGGCCGGGGTCGAGGCTGGAGCTATGCTAAACACCCTGGTTCGCACCCTGCTGGCCGCAGGTGCAATGGGCGCTGTTATCATTGCTTATACAAGCCTGCTCCCCGCCTTATCCCCGCTTTTTATAGCTGCCGGGGGAGGCGTTTTGGGCCTGACCGTTTATCTCATAGCCGGTTTGTTACTGGGCGTGGAAGAGATTCGGTTGATTCCCCGCTTAGTGACCGTCCAAAAATAACTTCCCGCAGCCTTATTTGGACTTTGGACAAAGCCAATTAGCTCGGCAAAGACCGAGCAGGTAAAAGTAAATTAAAAATTGAATATTCAGGCCGGACTTCAGGCTTCTGCGGACAGATTTTGCCCCTTTTTGCCCTTTTTGATAACCGGCTGGCGT
>JAJRVO010000308.1 GCA_024277275.1 Chloroflexota bacterium | reverse complement strand
TTAGGAATCGGGATTAAATAACTGTCTGTCTCATTTCAGAGCGCAGTAAATGGTAATTAGTAATTAGGGATTGGCTTAATAACCAATTACCATTTACCAATTACAATGTTGAGGGACAGTTATTTAATTCTCATTACTTAATATAGGTGGCTAAAAATCCCTCAAAAGATTTTGTGTTCCCAATATTATCATAGCTCAAGCAATTTGTCCGACCCTTAACCCCTCATCTGACCGACGATTAAAACGATGGTTTAGCGTAGGGTAGTGAAAAGTATGTCATTATAAATAAAACTTATAACTACCATTGTTGAATATCTTGAGCTATACTTTAATGCAAATTTAGCCGGCAAACCGGGTGACGATTAATGAACGATGAAAGGAAGACAAAAAGAGAACTCATTGATGAATTAGCGGCAATACGCCGGCGCGTGGTTGAACTGGAAGCATTGGAAACCGAATACAAGCGGGCTAAGTCGGAACAAAAAGCAGCCCATAAGCTGCTACAAGCCGCCATTGATGCAGTTAAAGAGCCAATTATGCTCATTGACGCTGATTACCGGGTAAAGTTGATGAACCAGAACGTTCGGGATAATTATCTTGGAAGCCGGGAAGCGGATAATGCATACTGCTATGAGATATCTCATCAGCGGGACACACCTTGTAACGGGACTGCGCACCCTTGCCCATTAAAGGAGGTGTATAAATCTTTACATCCGGTCACTGTTGTGCATGAACATATTCAACACACCGGACAAAAATGCTGTGTCGAGATTATGGCCTCGCCGTTGTTTGGAGAGGATGGCAAGTTAATAGGCATTGTGGAGACAATTCGAGACGTTACCGAGCGAATACAGATAGAGGAGACTCTGCGCGAGAGCGAGGAACGTTATAAGCGGCTGGTTGGGTCTGTAACCGACTATATTTATACGGTCAAGGTTGAGGATAATCGCCCGGTTACAACTTTTCATAGTCCGGCGTGTACAGCGGTTACCGGCTATACATCAGAGGAATATCAGAGCGACCCGCATCTCTGGGATCGAAAAATCTATGAGGCTGACCGCCCCGCTGTGGCAAAACAGATTGCCGGGACGCTTTTGGGAGAGGATGGCCCGCCCCTTGAACATCGTATCATCCATAAAGATGGTTCTATTCGTTGGGTGCGGAATACGCCGGTTCCGCGATACGATGAGTGTGGGCGGCTTATCTCTTTTGATGGCTTGATAGCCGATATCACCGCTCGCAAGCAAACGGAGGAAACGCTTAAACAGCGTAACCGTGAACTGGCTTTGCTTGACCGGGTAGGCCGGACCTTTAGCTCTACCCTTGACCTGGACCAGGTGCTTATCACTATTCTGGAAGAGGTGCGCCGCCTTTTGGATGTAGCCGCTTGTTCGCTTTGGTTGATTGACACCGAGAGCGGCGAGTTGGTTTGTCAGCAAGCTAATGGCCCTCAAAGCGAGGTTGTGCGCGGCTGGCGATTGCCTCCGGGGCAGGGGGTGGCCGGTTGGGTTGCCAGAAACGGCAAGGGCTTGATTGTGCCGGATACCAAAATTGATACACGCCACTTTAAAGGAGTGGACAAGCAGATTGGCCTGGCAGTGCGTTCCATTCTTAGCGTGCCCCTACGGGTTAAAGAGCAAGTGATCGGCGCGCTGCAAATGGTGGATTCAGAGATTAATCACTTTACCGCAGCAGATATGACGCTGCTGGAATCTCTGGCTGGAACAGCGGGCGTGGCTATTGAAAACGCCCGCTTGTACGAGCAAGCGCGTCAAGACGCCAAAACCAAAGCGGTGCTGCTGGATGAGGTTAACCATCGGGTCAAAAACAACCTGGCAGCCATTATTGGCTTGCTCTACGTAGAACGCCGCCATGCCGAGGTTAAGGAAGAAACCGTTTACCAGGCCGGCGTGGATGATTTGATCAACCGGATATATGGATTGTCTGTAGTGCATCGCTTGCTCTCTGCCTCTGAATGGTCTCCCTTGCCCTTGAGCGAATTGACCAGCCGGGTTATTGACGCCGCCGTGCATGTAACGCCTCCCTATAAACGGATATCTATTGACGTCTCTCCCTCTACGGTTCACGTAACGTCTAAACAGGCCAACAGCCTGGCCCTGGTCATTAACGAGTTGGCAACCAATACCGCCAAATATGCTTTAGATACCGATGAAATATCGCATATAACGGTTCGCATTACGCTTGAAGATAATCCGGGTTCCGCAGGGCATACTATTCTATTTGAATTTCGCGATGATGGGCCGGGTTATCCAGAAGAAGTGTTACAATTGGAACGCCATAACGTGGGGATGTATTTGGTGCAAACCTTTGTGCGCGACGGCTTGCGAGGAGAATTAACGCTTAATAACCAGCTTGGAGCAGTAACAACAATACGTTTCCCGGCAATGGAATAGAGGGTATAAAATGAAGAAAAAAAATATTCGGGTGTTGATCGTTGAAGACGATCCCATGGTGGGCGAAATGGTTCAGGGAATGTTGGAAGATATTGGATACAATGTTATTGGCCGGGGGGTAGATGGGTTGCAGGCCATTGAAATGGCGCAAACCTTGCGCCCCTACGTAATTTTGATGGATCTTCAAATGCCTAATATGGATGGTATTGAGGCCGCGCGCCAAATTAACAACCGGCATCCTATCCCGGTGGTGGCCCTGACCGACTATGAAACCTCAGCCTTAATAGAACAAGCCAGCGAAGCCGGGGTAGGCGCTTATCTGGTTAAACCATCCGATGCCCACGAAATTGAGCGAGCCATAACCATAGCTATAGCTCGCTTTGATGATATGGCCGCTCTAAAAATGCGTAACAAAGAATTAGACGCCTTTGCCCATACTGTGGCCCACGGCCTAAAAGACTCATTAAATTTAATCTTGGGTTATGCCAGTATTCTGCAAGAGGAAGCCCGGTTGCCGGACGAGTTGCAACATTACCTGAATGCAATTGTTCAAAATGGACACAAGATGGACAACGTTATTGATGAGCTTCAACTACTGGCCGGTGTGCGAGAAACCAAAATGGAATTAGAAATTCTAAATATGTCCAGAATTGTAGCCGGAGCCAGGCAACGCTTAACTTATATGATTGAAGAATACCGGGCTGAGTTGATTTTTCCAGACCACTGGCCGATTGCGCTGGGCTACGCGCCCTGGGTTGAAGAGATGTGGACCAACTATCTAAGTAATGGTATGAAGTATGGGGGACAGCCACCCCGTTTGCAACTGGGAGCCACGGCGCGCTCAGATGGAATGGTGCGTTTTTGGGTTAGGGACAATGGCCCTGGCCTTACGCCGGAGGAACAGGTCCGCGTGTTTGGTCAGTTTACGCAACTCCATAAAATTCAGGTTCAAGGGCACGGCCTGGGATTATCTATTGTGCAGCGCATTGCAGAAAAACTTGGCGGGCAAGTAGGCGTAGAAAGCGTCGTAGGGCAAGGTAGCCTCTTTTGGTTTACCCTGCCGACGCCGTGACCTTCAAAATAGTCAAGGAGCCAATCATGGAAAACGGGCAATTAAATATACTCCTTGTCGAAGATAATGAGGACGACTACATAGCCATCCAAACCTTGTTTTCTAAAATTAAGAGGTGGAAACTTAGCCTGGATTGGGTAAGGGTTTATCAAAGCGCTTTGGAGGTGATTAGGTATGGACGGCACAATGTTTATCTGGTTGATTATCGACTTGGCGAGTGGAACGGATTACATTTATTGCGGCATGCAATTGCAAATGGGTGCAAAGCGCCGATAATTTTGCTAACTGAAGAAACAGACCAGGAAATTGGTCTGGAAGCGGTAAAGGCCGGAGCGGCAGATTGTCTAATCAAGGGGCAAATTGACGCTCTGTTACTGGAACGTTCTATCCATTACGCTATTGAACGTGTCCAAATTCTGGAGGCGCTGCGCGAAAGCGAAGAGCGTTACCGCCAGTTGGTGGAACTCTCTCCCGAGGCAATTGTGGTTCACAGCGCCGGTACAATAAATTTTGTTAACGCGGCCGGAGCCAAACTTTTTGGCACAACCAGCCCCAAACAAATCACTGAAAAATCCATCCAGAAACTTATCCGTCCCGATTACTGGGAGATTGCGGGCGAACGTATCCAACGCCGTCAAGAAGAAGGGAAACAAGCCAGTCTCATTGAAGAAAGTTTTGTTCGGTTTGATGGGAGAATTGTAGATGTTGAGATGTCAACGTATCCCATTACTTATCAGGGTAAACCGGCGCAGCAATCTATTATCAGAAACATTACCGAGCGCAAACGGTTAGAGCGACAAATCCGGGAGTCGCTGGAACGCCGCGCTCGCCAGGTGCAAACCAGCACCGAAGTGGCCCAGGAAATTGCCGCCGCTCCGGCTCTGGATATTCTCTTTAAGCGGGTGGTTAACCTGGTCCAAAAGGGATTTGGTTACTACCACGCCCACATATACACGTTAGAGGAAAATAATTTAGTGATGCAAGAAGGCACCGGCGGGGCGGGCCGTATGATGAAGGAAGTGGGTCACAAAATTCCGCTCACGGCCCAAAAAAGCCTGGTGGCTCGCGCCGCTCAAAGGGGTAAGCCGGTGCTGGTATCTGATGTTTCTCAGGAATCAGGCTGGTTGCCCAATATCTTGCTGGCCGAAACAAAATCAGAACTTGCCGTCCCCATCAAGTTAAGAAACGAAGTGTTGGGCGTGCTTGATATTCAAAGCGATACCGTGGCCGGGCTAACCGGCGAGGATCAGGTTTTATTGATGGGACTGTGCGGGCAAATTGCCATAGCTATCAATAATCAGCGACTTGAAGAGATGCGCAATCAAGCCGAAGAGACATTGATAGCATACGCCACAGAACTGGAACGCAGCAACCGCGAATTGCAGGATTTTGCCTACGTTGCCTCGCACGATTTACAAGAACCGCTACGTAAAATTAATTCCTTTGGAGATCGTCTCCATACCAGGTATAGCAGTCTGTTTGATGACCGCGGGCGCGACTACCTAAACCGAATGCAAAATGCGGCCGCACGGATGCAAGCGCTTATTCAAGATTTGCTGATATATTCACAAGTGACAACGACAGCCCAGCCTTTTGTCTCGGTTGACTTGGTTACAGTGGTGCAAGACGTGTTATCTGATTTGGAAACAACTATTGAAGAATTCAACGGGCAGGTAGAAGTAGACACATTGCCTACCATTGAGGCCGACCGAACCCAGATGGGGCAGTTGTTTCAAAATTTAATCGGCAATGCGCTTAAATTTCATCAAAAAGACACAACGCCAATTGTCAAAGTTCAGGGCCAATGCCTGCCGGATCAGGATTGCGGCAACGAACTTTGCCGGATTACAGTTGCAGACAACGGTATCGGCTTTAGCGAAAAATACCTTGACCGCATCTTTGGCGTTTTCCAACGATTACATAGCCGCAGCGATTACGAAGGCACCGGCGTCGGTTTAGCCATCTGCCGCAAGATTGTTGAGCGGCATGGCGGAACTATTACGGCCACAAGCGCGCCGGAACAAGGAACAACGTTTATTATTACCCTACCTGTTAAACAAGCCATAACCGCTAACCTTCGAAGGACTGGTGTAAGGTGATCGCCCCCCCTCGTTCCCAAATTCTGTTTGGGAACGAGGGGGGAATGATTACGGACACATATTGGTTTGAAGTTGTCCGGCTACCGCCCAACAGACATTAAAAACCGACCTGAACCCGTTTTCCAGCATTCCATATCTCCCCAATACCCCTATTGACAACTCCTAATAAAAAAGGTATACTAAAATTTAGTCTAGGCTAAAAAAATATTTAGCCGCAGCTAATAAAACTCTTTAAAGGAATCTTTATTATGACCGACCCCTTAACAAAT
>JAJRVO010000307.1 GCA_024277275.1 Chloroflexota bacterium | reverse complement strand
CCAAAATCAATCGAGCAAAAAAGGAGTGAAGAGTTATGAAACGTTTGTTTTTGATCCTTCCAATGGCGATGATACTCAGTCTTATCGCCGCATGTGGTCCGGCTCAACCGGAAACAGTAACCGTGATTTAAACGGTGGTGGTTAAAGAAGAGGTTGAGGTTATCAAAGAAGTTGAGAAAGAAGTTATCCAAACCGTAGAAGTCGTTAAAGAAGTTGAAGTTGAAAAAATTGTCGAAGTAGAAGCCCCGGACGTGCCAAAAGGCGAGTTGATTGTCTCGGTTTCCACCTTCCCCAACTCCATTTATATGCCAAACGCAGCGGAGCGGAATGCCAGCAATGTGGCTAACCAAATATGGGAGGGGTTAACGTGGGTTAATGACGATGGCGAGGTTGTGCCGGCCCTGGCAGAAAGCTGGGAAATTTCTGAAGATGGCACCGAGTACACCTTTAAGCTGCGCGAGGGGGTTCTTTTTCACGATGGCACCCCCTTTACCGCCAAAGATGTGGTAGCCAGTTGGGAAGCGGGCAAAGACCCATCTAACGCCTATGCCTATAATGCAGAAAAGGCAAAAGCGGTTGAGGTGATTGACGATTACACGGTAAAAATGACTACCGAAGCGCCCGACCCTCTCTTCTTGCGTTCAACTTTGTCTAAAGATTGGGCTATGA
Source organism: Chloroflexota bacterium (assembly GCA_024277275.1). Taxonomy (GTDB): domain Bacteria; phylum Chloroflexota; class Anaerolineae; order 4572-78; family J111; genus JAJRVO01. The sequence goes on along the minus strand of JAJRVO010000307.1, from coordinate 6,275 downwards.
TCCCGGCCGCCTATTACGAGGAGGTAGGGCTGGAAGGCATTGAGAAGAACCCGGTGGGCACCGGCCCCTTTAAGCTTATAGAGTGGGTTAAGGGTGACCGCATTGCGCTGGAAGCCTTTGAAGATTATTGGGATGAAGGGCTGCCGAAGGTAGCCAAACTCACCTTCCGCCCTATACCCGAGGAAGCCACCCGTATTGCCGCCGTCCAAACCGGCGAAATCCACATTGCCAACCGCCTCCCCGCAGACGAAGCACAGCGGCTATTGGGGGTAGAAAATGTAAAGGTCGTGCGCTATCCCAGCGACCGCGTTTACTACATTTCTTTCAACAATCTGACCAGCGGTATAGGCACCCCCATTGAAGATAAGTTGGTGCGCCAGGCATTTAATTATGCCATCGACCGCGAAGCCATCATCGATGCGCTGTTTAATGGCTATGCCGACCTTTCTACCGGCTACATTACCCCCGGCAACCTGGGTTATGATGCCAGTATTGAACCCTACCCCTACGACCCGGATAAAGCCAAAGAACTACTGGCCGAAGCCGGCTACCCCGATGGCTTTGAAATTGGGATGGCTTGCCCCACCGGCGCTTACACCAACTTTGAGCAAGTGTGCGAGGCTGTTGGCGGCTATTTAAATGATGTTGGCATCACGTTTGAAGGCGGCGAAATTCAATTTATGGAGTCCGGCCAATACTGGGATTTGGAAGCCAATAAAGAATTGCCCCCGCTCTTTGGCGATAGCTGGTCTACCACTGATGGCGAAGCGTACAACCGTCTGCAAGGGGCTTTGGGCGCCGATGCCTCTTACGCAGCCTGGAACACCGCGGAACTTCAGGATTATATTGATAGAATCGGTTCTACCGTAGACGACGTAGAGCGCGGTAAATTATATAGCGAACTACACAAAATAATGTACGATGACCCGCCCTTTGTCTACCTGTACGAACCCAACACCTTTGAAGCCATCAATACCGCTGTACAAAACTACAAACCCCGCGCCGCCGAAGATTACTTCTTGAAAGAAGTCTTCATCGCCGGAGCAGAATAGATAATTAATGATCCAGACCCTAAAGGTCTTGAAGACCTTTAGGGTCTTTTTGAAAGGGGGCATCTATGCAGCGATATCTTTTAACCCGGGTAGTCCAATCGTTGTTTCTTTTACTGGGCGTCTTGATTGTTGTGTTTTTTCTGGTACGCCTTACCGGCGATCCGACCTCGCTGATGGTAGCCAAAGAAGCTCCAGCCGAACAAAGGGAAGCCTTTCGGGAGGCGATGGGCTTCAATCGCCCGCTAATAGTCCAATTTCTTGATTTTGGCGCTGGCATTTTGCGGGGAGATTTTGGTGATTCTTTACATTTTCGACAGCCGGCTCTGGAACTTATCCTGGAGCGTCTACCGGCGACATTTTACCTGGCTACCGTTGCTTTACTTCTTGCCATAGTCATCGCCATTACGATCGGTATTATTGGCGGGTCTAACCCTGGTAGCGCCATAGACTCGCTAGGACGGGCCTTAGGCTTGTTTGGTCAAACCATCCCCAATTTCTGGTTAGCCCTTATTCTTATTCTTATTTTTGCGGTCAATTTAGGCTGGTTTCCCTCTTTTGGTCGCGATACTTCTATCTCGGTGGTTTTACCGGCAGTCGCTCTGGGCTTTGGCAGTATGGGGCAGTTGGTCCGGCTAACCCGGTCAGCCGTCTTGGAAATCAGGAACGAAGATTATATTCGCACCGCTCGCAGCAAAGGCATTTCCCAGTTTAAAATTGGGGCCAGGCACGTGTTCAGAAATGCCTCCCTGGCCCTGGTCAGCGTAATAAGCATCCAATATAGTTACTTGCTGGGTGGCTCTATTTATATCGAAACCATCTTTTCCTGGCCGGGACTGGGCAATCTATTGCAACAGGCCGTTGATGGCCGGGACTTTCCGTTGGTGCAAGCCATCGCCTTTTTCATCAGCTTTTTTGTTATCGCCCTGACCCTCTTAACCGATGTTGCCTACGCCCTGATTGATCCCAGAATTAGGTACAGCAGTTAGCATCAGCATTTCAGCCGATCAGTTGCTAAGAAAACGCCGTAGGCCGGGGGGCGCGGGGGGTAGTTCCCCCGTTTTCTCCCCCCCCTTTGAACAATGCTTGCATCGTGCGGCGCTTGTCAGCAAAAAGCTGAAATGCTGACCGGCTGACAAGCTGACAAGCTGACAAGCTATTTTTTCAGGAGGAAATATATGACAGCAGCAACGCCACAGGTTGGATTTGATGAGTTTGAAGAACAAACCTGGCAAAAGCGTCTGGCTTATGTTGGCAGGTTATTGCAGCGGGACCGGGGCGGTATGCTTGGCTTCATCTTGTTTATTTTGATTGTGCTAACGGCTATTTTTGCCCCCGTTATTGCCCCTCATGACCCGCTAAAACAAAATCTGCGCGCCGCCAAACAGCCCCCGGCCTGGCAAGAGGGAGGCAGTTGGGAGCAGCCATTAGGCACCGATACCCTGGGCCGGGATATGTTAAGCCGTATTATTTTTGGGACGCGGGTTTCACTAACGGTTGGATTCTTTGGGGTTCTAATTGCCGGTACGCTGGGTATGGTATCCGGCCTGGTAGCGGGTTATGTGGGTGGACGGGTAGATGGCGCTATTATGGGGGTCGTCAACATCTTTTTAGCCATACCCTACCTGGTGTTTGTGGTAGTGGTGGCTGCTATTTTGGGCCGAAATTTGCTCAATGTTATCTTGATTTTTGGTATTACCGACTCTCCCATCTTTGCTCGCGTAACCCGGGGTGAAGTGCTGCGGATACGTGAATCAGGCTATGTGGAATCGGCGGTAAGCGCCGGGGCCAGTACGGGGCGTATTTTGTTTGACCACATCCTTCCCAATTTAATTGGGCCTCTCATTACGCTGGCTACTTTTGAAATGTCGGCCATGATTTTCTATGAAGCGGGACTTAGCTTTCTGGGCTTGAGCGTTCCGCCCAGTGTGCCCAGTTGGGGCAACATGCTGCAAGTTGGGCGACAATATTTGACCATCTACCCCTGGATTGCAACCTGGCCCGGGGTGGCGATTGCCATTACGGCTTTAACCTTTAACTTATTAGGCGACTGGCTGCGTGATGTGCTCGACCCGCGCCTGCGACGTTCACGGAAATAGAGTAAGTGGCAAGTGGTAATGGCAAATGGTAAGCCAAAACTTGCTACCTGCTACTTGCTATCTTGAATAAGGAGAAGCGTATGGAACCCATTTTACAGGTAAGGGACATGGTGACCCGTTTTTACAGCGTGGACGGTGTAGTTCACGCCATTAACGGAGTCAATTTTGATCTTTACGAGGGTGAAACATTGGCCGTTGTCGGCGAAAGCGGCAGCGGCAAATCCGTCACTATGATGTCCATAGTGAATCTAATTCCGCAACCGCCGGGTAAAGTTGAAGGCGGCCAGGCGATTTTCTCATATGGAGAAATGGCGCAAGATTTGCTTCAGTTATCAGAAGACGAAATTCGGCATGTGCGCGGGGGGCAGATAGGTTTTATTTTTCAAGACCCAATTAGCTCGCTAAACCCGACGATGACCATTGGCAGCCAAATTGCGGAATCCATGACCGAACATCTGGGCTTCAGCGCGTCAGAAGCCCGGTCAAAAACGGTAGAACTGTTGCGGAACGTCGGCATCCCTGATTCAGAAAGACGTTTTAATGCTTACCCCCACCATTTCTCAGGAGGGATGCGCCAGCGGGTGATGATTGCCATCGCCGTGGCTTGCCGGCCCAAAATTGTAATTGCTGATGAGCCAACCACGGCCCTGGACGTAACGGTCCAGGCTCAAATTGTCGATTTGGTCAAACGTTTGCAAGAGCAAATGGGGGTGGCCGTAGTCTGGATTACACACGATCTGGGGGTTGTGGCCGGCCTGGCCGACCGGGTGCTGGTAATGTATGGCGGCACAGTGGTAGAAAGCGCCCCGGTGGATAACTTGTACGAAGACCCCCGGCATCCATACACCATTGGCCTGTTAAAGGCTATACCCCGCCTTGATGCCACAGGAGAAGCCGAGACAGAAGAGCTGGAGGTCATTGAGGGTGTCCCCCCGGATTTGTATCAAGAACTCACCCTCTGCCCCTTTGCCCCTCGTTGTGGTTATGCTTTTGACCGTTGCTGGGCGGAGGTTCCACCTTTAATAGAGGTTGGCGTGCAACATGGGGCCGCCTGTTTTTACGATGTAGAGAGAGGAGGGCCAAGAAATGGTAGCTGACAGCAATATTTTGGTTCGGGTTGAGAATCTAAAAAAATATTTCCCGATTACGCGGGGTTGGCTGTTTAGCCGCCAGGTTGGAACCGTAAAAGCGGTAGATGATGTCTCGCTTGATATCAGGCAAGGAGAGACGCTGGGCGTAGTTGGGGAAAGCGGTTGCGGAAAATCGACAACCGGCCGCGCTATATTACAGTTGCATAAACCAACATCCTGGCACGTTTTCTTTGAGGACGTCGATTTAACAACCTTGAACGCGGCGGAACTGCGCGCCCTACGGCCAAAAATGCAAATGATTTTTCAGGACTCTGTGGCTGCCCTCAACCCGCGTCACTCGGTCGGCAAAATTATTGGCGAGCCTCTGGTAATTCACAACGTCGGCACTGCGCGAGAAGTGCACGAGCGGGTGATCGAGTTGATGGAGATGGTAGGGCTTAAGCCGGCCTGGATTAAACGTTTTCCCCATGAGTTTTCCGGGGGTCAGCGGCAGCGCATTAACATCGCCCGCGCTTTGGCCCTTAACCCCAATTTTATCGTTTGTGACGAACCGATTTCGGCGCTTGATGTATCTATTCAGGCCCAGGTAGTAAATTTGCTCAAAGAGTTGCAAAAACAGTTGGGCTTAACCTACCTGTTTATTGCTCATGACCTGAGCATGGTGCGCCATATTTCGGACAGGGTGGCGGTGATGTACCTGGGCAAGGTGATGGAACTGGCCAACCGCAATGATCTGTTCCGGGACCCACTGCACCCCTATACCCAATCACTGAGTTCGGCTGTGCCGGTGCCTATGCCCAAGCATGAGCGGCGGCGACGACGCTTTATTTTAAAGGGAGACCCGCCCAGCCCCTCCAATCCGCCCTCGGGCTGCGTGTTCCATACCCGCTGCCCGTTGAGTGTAGAAATGTGCGTAACCACGGTGCCGGAATTTCGGGAGTTACGGCCCGATCACTTTGTAGCCTGTCATCTGACCGACACCGAGACCGGCAGCAAAATACCCGAACAAACAGTCCTGGCCTCGGAATTGACCTAAGAGCGTGCTTCTTAAATCGTGTGGGCCAGACCGCAGAGGTTTCTTAAGCCCATTTTAACTGCAAGTTAGGGTCATAATCGAGGCAAATTCGCTTGAAAATATCTCGCAAAAAACCTCTGCGGTCTTTAAGAAACACGTTCTAAAGAGGAGGTAAACCAATGGATATCCCCCTAAATGTTGATGTACATTGCTCTGACGGCCGTTGCGGCCGCTCAACCCACATTGTTATAAACCCAACCACCGAACAGGTAACGCATGTGGTGATAAAGGAACAATGGCCGTCGCCCAACGAGCGCATTGTGCCTGTTGGTTGGATTGCCGCTACCACCCGCGAGGTCATTGTCCTCAATCACACTCGGGAACAGTTTGCTCAATTGGACCCGTTCAACCAAACCGATTTCATTCAGCGAGACGTTCCTCATTTTGCCGCCGACCCAAGCCTAACCCTGGTCTGGCCCTATACCGTTCCGGCCAAAAAAATCATCGAAGACACGGTTAGAATGATTCCACCAGAAGAGTTGGCGGTGCGTCGGGGCGCTCGTGTCCGGGCAACCAATGGCCGGATTGGCCAGGTAGATGAGTTTTTGATAGACCCGGAAAACGGGTACATCTCTCATCTGGTTTTACGAGAAGGTCTTCCCTGGGATAAAAAACACGTCACCATCCCCATATCAGATATTGAACGCATCGAGGAAAACATTGTGTACCTGAAGCTGGATAAAAAAAGTGTCAAAGCCTTGCCCGCCATTCCTCTTAGACCACGGCAGTAATTTTCACCGCAATCGGCTTGCTTTCCACACATTCCTTGGCAATTTTTTGTTGATGTGAAAGCCTAAGACGCTACGATCGAGGCACAATCAAGGCATCAACCACAACCGCCCCTGAGGGGAGCAAGCTAAGGGGATTGATATCCACTTCGGCCAGCAGGTCGCCCAGGTCGGTGACAAAGGTTGAGAAGCGTAGCAGCGCGTCAGTCAGCGCTGCCTGGTCAACGGGCGGT
>JAJRVO010000306.1 GCA_024277275.1 Chloroflexota bacterium | reverse complement strand
TAAGTAATGAGAATTAAATAACTGTCCCTCAACGTTGTAATTGGTAAATGGTAATTGGTTATTAAGCCAATCCCTAATTACTAATTACCATTTACTGCGCTCTGAAATGAGACAGACAGTTATTTAATCCCGATTCCTAAGGACGCCCAAGATTGAGCGGACTCTTTGTCGCCTGGTACACGTTTAGGAAATCGTGGGTCACGTTGATGGCGACGCTTAATTTGACGCTGTAGCCGGTCCCCAAATCCACAACGCCGCCGGCGGCAACGCCGGGAGAACTGGCGGTGTAGGTGTACTGGCCGGGAGAGAGTGAAAGCGTCTGTTCTGCGTTGCGGGCGATGGTGTAGGTTTTATTATCAATCGTGAAAATCAGGGTGTCGCCCGCGTAGTTTGTAATTGTCAAGCCATCAGATATGGCCGGGAGAGGGGACATAACCGGGTCTGTTTCGCCGCCGGTAGTCGGGAGGGTCAGCGGGGCAGAGTCGTCGGGGGTGGCGGAAGGCGCGGTGTCGTCAGGAATTGTTGCGGCGGGGGTCTCAGCAACGGCGGTCTGACCGGTTAAATCTTCTTCAAACAGGCGTATAGTCACCGGCTGGATAATTTCAAACTCCTCGCCAACTTTATATTTTCGTGGCGGGGGTGGGTCGGCAGAGATGTTAAGAGCAATGATTTGACCGGCCACTACCGTGATATCGCTATTTAGGCTGCCGGCGGGCACGCTAACCGTGTAGCGATGATTGCCGGGGGCCATGTTGATCTGCACTCGCCCCGGAATGTCATTGGTCGGGGGCGACACCTTGTAGAGTTCGCCATTTATATCGACGGTCAACTCGTCGCCAATATGATTGACCACGACCAAGCCGCCCATAGCGGGCAACACCGCAGAGGGTTGCCAGGCATCTACCGTTGGCATTTCTTCAACCGGCGCGGCAAAGGGGTCAAAGTCAAAAACAAGCACAAACTCTTTTGGGGCCTGAATCAAGATACCGTTATCTACCACCGGGCCGGTTGTGTCTAGGCGCGCGGCTTTAGCCACAACGCTTCCCGGCGTAATAGTAAATTCGCCGGCATGGCCCTTTGGTCCAGCCGGTACATTGGCCGCAAATTTATGCTCGCCTGCGGGCAAGGTCAGGGTAAGCCGCCCTCCTTCCGGGGCGGCGTCGGTTCCGGGAACAATATAGGTAACATCGTCCAGGTCCAGGGTCATTTCCTGGCCAATGTAATTGACAAAGATGAAGTTTTCGCCGTCCGTTTCCTGTTGGGCATAGGTGGACACGGGCCATACGCTTAGTAGCAAAACGACAGCTATTAATATACTTAAACCCAATACAAAGTTTTTCTTTAACATTAGTTTTCTCCTGCTCTACTAATTTTGCTTTTAATTTGCCCATTTCTTATCTCTTGTAGGGTTTGTCTAAAAAGCCGTGCTTGTACAACCAATTTTCCAGATCGCGATTATTTGGCTCGGTAATCATTGGTCCTCGGTCGTAGCCTTTGATGGTGCGATGGGTAGGTCGGGGTAGGAAATCGGTGTAGGGGATATCCTGGCCGGCGTTGGCAATAACTATTGTCGGTACGCTGTAGTTATGTGTCCACGCTTTAACACGGGCGGCCATAGTTGGATCGTTGTCGATATTGATTTCTCGGTAGGGTATTTGATAACGGGTCATCAAATCACGGGCCAGAGTTACGCCTGCGCAGTAGGAACTGCGAAGATACATCACAATCTCTTTTGCCATTAGTCTATCCTACTATTATAGAGAGGGTATGTTACCACAATATTACCATATTTGGCCATAAAAAAACAGGGCAGCCAATATCGACTGCCCTGCTGTTTTTAACATTGGTATTCTTAGGGTGAGGGTACTGTAAATTCGGCAACCTCATTGCCGTCGCCGTCATTTAAAGTGACGATGGAGCCGGGCGGCCAGGCAGCCTCGCTCAGGTTGAGGTAAAGATCGCTGGGGGTATTTTGACCGGCGGTGGTGTGAATCTGAATGCTCCCGCCGCTAAAAAGAAAGATGTCGGGGAAGACAACAATCCCAAGCGGGGAGCCTTCTAACTTCCACTCGTTGAGGCTAACTCCGGCCCCCTGGTTCAGAATAATCACTGTTTCTTGTAGTAAATCACCGGCTCCAATTATCTCTTTAATCGCTACATTTATCTGGTCAAAAGATACCGGGGTAGAGGTTGGAAGCGGGGTGGAAGTGGGCGGCATAGCGGTAGCGGTGACTGTCGTCGCATTAGTAGAGGTAAGGGTTGGTGAGGGGCCAACTGTAGCTGCCGGTTCAGGTGGAACATCAGCCTCTTCGGGCAAAGGTGTCGGCGGGTCAAAAGGAAGAGGGGTTTCTGTTGGGATAGGAACCGGAGTAAAGAGGGGCGTGGCGGTGGGTAGCCCACCCAGTGGAATCACCAATTCCTGACCAACCTGGATGAAATCTTCATTGTTCAGCCCGTTAGCAATCATCAAGTCAAATAGGGATACGGAAAACTTTTCGGCAATCAGGCCCAGGGTGTCGCCTGCCTCAACCACATAAGTAACAGATTGAATGGGGGTGCTTTCCGGCAATGCCTCTTGTCCGGCGTCGCCCGCTTCAGAACCCGGCTGGCTGCCGGTCTGGGTCGTTTCTACTGCCGCAACATCTCCCCCTGCGGTTGGTGTGGCAATGTCGCCGGGAAAGACCTGACGGTTGGCAATCAAAACAACCACCACGCTAACAATCAGCGAGATTACAGCATTTACGCCAATAATAAGCGCCAGTTGACTGGGCGGCAATCCTACGCTGGTTAATTCGCTGTCACGATAAATTTCGTAATCATCAAATTCGTCTTCTGGATCGTATCTGGGATTGTCCATTTGTGCCATTGGCGGCTCCTTAACCATATATAGTGGCAAACCGATATAACAGCACTATATATAGGCCCTGTGACTATTGTTTACATTATACCCCATATTGACTCACCTGACAATGACGGATGAGGATCATAAAAATACGCGCCCATAGGTTTTGACATTTCCGGTAAATAGTATAGAATATCTAGGTACAAAGAAAGTGCAAATACAAAAAATAAACCACCTGTAGCGCGGAGAGGATTTGGGGACATCCTGCTTTGCCATACGCGTCTGATGAACCAAACAGGTCTCATTGCAGGAGCCGCTTATGGCGCGGGGGGTGTGGGGGGTGTCCCTCCACTTTCCCCTCGCCACACGCCCGGTATGATACCCATAAAGCAGGGTATCAAAGGAGCCGCCTATGAAGCGGGGCTTCACACGCACCTGATGAAACCCAACAGCAGGGGTGCAAGGGTGCAGCGGTGCAGGGGTGATTTTTGTTCATTGCTCATTGTTAATTGTTCATTGGTTTCGTAGGAGAAGAGAAAGGAAGGAAATGTGGCCAAACTAGATATGCGAACCGGCAGTACAACTGTAATGGTGCTTCGGTTATTGGCCGAAAAACCGATGTACGGCTATCAAATTGTAAAAGAGTTGCAAGCTCGCAGCGAGGGTTACTTTGACCTGGAGCAAGGCACTCTCTATCCGGCGCTACACCGCCTGGAAAAGGATGAACTGGTCCAAAGCCGGTGGGATGTGGTTGAGGATGGGCCTTCTCGTAAATATTATCATATCACGGATAAAGGTCGAGCGGAACTGGAGAAATCGGCCCGTCAATGGAGCGATTTTTCACGCCATTTGTTAAAATTATTAGATGGCGCTCTTTAAGCAACTGACAGGCATTTACTCTACACAACAATGTGTCGCAGTTTGTTCAGCAATTCCCGGTTTGACAATTAGGGTATGAAAATTGTGCAATTGTTGGCATTTCAGAGCAGAATTTCCAGAATGATAGAATTTTGATTCGTTAATTCTGCCAATTCTGCTCTTACACCGGCAAAAATCAGCCCGAC
>JAJRVO010000305.1 GCA_024277275.1 Chloroflexota bacterium | reverse complement strand
CGGCTGGCGAGCCACACTCAACGACCAGCCCGTCGCTATCGCCCCCGAAGCCGAAACCGGCCTGATACTCATCGACATTCCGGCCGGCCAACACACCCTGACCGTTCATTTTGGCGAAACGCCAATACGAGTGGCTGCTATGGCATTGACCGGCTTGACCATCGCCGGTCTAGTTGTTACGAGCGTATATATCAAAAGCAGGGGAGCAATCTCCCTTGCCCCCCCGCTCCCTTGCCCCCCCGCTCCCTTGCCCCCCCGCTCCCTTGCCCCTTCGCACCCTTGCCCCCCCGCTCCCCTGCCCCCCCGCTCCCCTGCTCCCCTACCCCCCTGCCCCCCTGCCATTCCCTTAAAATCCGCCGCCGCCTGGCTCAGTTTTGCCTTAATCGTAGCCGGCGCATTCTGGCTTAAGCCGCTGCTCCGGCCCTTTTTTACGGTCGACTCGCCCCGCGAGCAGGTGTTGCCCGCCCAATATCAGGCCGATGTTCGCTTTGCCAACGGCATCCACCTGGTCGGGTACAATCTGAGTCGACGCAAGGCGGAACCGGGCGACTATATGCAGGTTGTCCTCTACTGGCAAACCGACGCCGCGCCCTACAGAGTCAACCTGCAACCTTTTGTTCACCTGGACCGGCTGGATAACTTCACCACCGTAGCCGACGCCACCAACTACACCCCCGGCAACGTAACCACCGAAACCAACCTGCCCACCTTTCACTGGGACAACCTTCGCTACGTGCGCGACGAACACGACCTGATTATCCCGCTTGACACGCCGCCCCTGGCCTACGCCGTGCGTGTCGGCCTGATTGACCCCGACCAGGATAACCGGCTCATTCCGCTGGCCGATGGCAAGGGCGACACCGCCTGGATTGATACCATCAATATATCGCCCCCCGACGGGCAGCGGGTTGCACTGGCTCAATCGCCGGATGTTCTGTTCAGCAACACCGATGACGCAATTAGACTGACCGGCTTTGAAATTACCGGCCTGACCCCAACCCAACTTGAATTTAAGCTGGCCTGGCAAAGCGACCGCCGGCCGAAAAACAACTACACGGTCTTTGCCCAACTGCTGGACTCAAACAATAATCTGGCGACCAGTTTTGACCGCCCGCCGCTGGATGGCGCTTATCCCACCTCAACCTGGCTACCCGGCCAATCTATTCTCGACCCGCGCTACTTGCCCCTGAATGGGGTAAGCCGGGGCAACTACACGCTGATTGCCGGATTATATGATTCCGTCACCGGCCAACGCCTGACTGCGCCCGACGGGAGTGATTACATCGAGTTATCGACAATTACGATCCAATGAAAATGAGCCACTATCTTAATCGCTTTAAAAACAAAATAGATTACGGCTTACTAACCGCCCTGGTTATTCCCATTGTGGCGATTTTACCTTTGCTCACCCACGCCGGTTTACCCAACACCGCCGACGGCCCCGCTCACTTGATGCGACAGGTCGAGCTAAACCAGGCATGGGCCGAGGGCAACTTTTACCCTCGCTGGGGAACCGATCTGGCCCTGGGACACGGAATGCCCATTTTTAGCTACGCGCCCCCTTTTCTGTACCACCTGACCCAACTTTTCCACCTGACAGGTTTGCCGCTCGATGAGTCGATGAAAGCGGTTTTAATTTTTAACTTTTTGCTTTACAGCCTGGGTATGTTCCTTTTTGCCCGGCGCATCTTTGGAATGTATCCGGCGCTACTGGCTGCCGGGGTGTACGTCTACGCCCCCTACAGACTACGCGAAGCCTACATTCAGGGCAACTACGGCCAATTTAGCGGGCTGGCTTTTTACCCGCTTATTTTCTGGGCCTTTCACGGTCTTATCACCGATGGCCGCCCCCGGTATTGGATTGCCGCCGCGATATCGCTGGCCGGGTTGCTTTTTAGCCACAACATCAGTTTTATGATTTTTGTCCCCATTCTGGCCGCATATCTTGTTTTTCTACTCCTACTCACGGCTTACCAAACCCGGCAAAAAACCGAAAAAACAGTAAATAGTGAAGAAGAGAAATTTGGGGGGAGCTACCCCCCAAGCCCCCCGGCCTGCGGCGCATTCTGTTTTGCCCGCCGGCTTGCTCCCGCGCTGGCCCGCACAATCGGCGGCGGTCTCCTCGGTCTCGGTTTGGCCGCCATCTTTTGGCTGCCGGCCTTTGGCGAACGCCACGACATTAAACTGGAAGGCATCACCCAGGGTTTTTTCGACTTCCGCGAAAACTTCATCGAGTTGTCAGAGCTTATTTCTCCCCCTCTCCCCCTCGACCTGACCGCCATCAATCCCGAATTTCCCCTGGGTCTTGGCCTGCCCCAAATTATCGGAGCAACAGCCGGAATTTTGGGGCTACTATTCGTAGTCGCCAAACAAATAGGCAAATGGCGAATGGGCGAATGGGCGAATGGGCGAACAGCGAATGGGAATCCTCCCCCCCTGCCCCCCTGCACCCCCGCTCCCCCGCTCCCCCACGCTCTCTTCTTCACCGCCTTCTTCCTCCTCTACGTCTTTCTAACCCTCCCCCAATCTCAAATCATCTGGGAAACCGTCCCCCTGATTGAACTGGCCGAATTTCCCTGGCGTATGCTTGGCCCGGCCATCTTCTGCGCCAGCCTCTTATCAGCCGCCGCTCTATCAACTATCAATTATCAATTATCAATGAACAATGAGCAATTAGCAATGAGCGATAAAAAAATAAATTTGTTCATTGTTCATTGTTCATTGTTCATTGTTCATTGTTCATTGTTCATTGCTGTTGCTCTCAACGCTTACTACCTCTATCCCTCCCAATTCATTCCGTGGGGAACTCCCACGCCCGCCGATGCTTTTGCCTACGAGGTCGCTTCGGGGGCCATCGGCACCACCAGCACCGGCGAATTTCTGCCGCGATGGGCGCAGCGCCACCCCCAACCCAACACCCTCTGGCCCGATTACGAAGCCGGGCGACCGCCGCAAATACTCAACCCGGCCACGCTGCCTCCCGGCGCAACTATCGAGTCGATCAGTCACCGCTCCGAGTCTGACGCTATACGAGTCGACACGCCGCAGGAGTTTGTCGCCACCCTGCGCGTACTTTACTGGCCCGGCTGGCAGGTTTATCTCGACGGCCAGGCCGTTCCCTTCAGCATCACCCCAAACACCGGCTTGATACAAGCCGCCATCCCATCCGGCCGGCACACCCTCACCCTCCAACTAGAGACCACCCCTCTCCGCACTACCGGCCTGTGGCTAACCCTGTCCACCTTCGCCGTACTCGTCATCATTGCCATCAAAACCAAAATCAACAAACAACCCGCTCAACAAAATCAACAATCCGAAATCCAAAATCTAAAATCTAAAATCCCCCCCCGTTGCTTCACCGTAACTACCATTCTCCTTCTCGCTGTCTACCTGCTATCCCGTCCCCTCGCCTCCTTCTTCACTCTGCAATCAGACCCAAACCACCCTCAGCCCGCCGGCCAGGTTTTGCAGGTCGATTTCGCCGATCAGATTCGACTGGTTGGTGTGGATGCGTGGCCGCAAGTCATCAAATTACCGGCCGAAGGTCAGACCGGCCTGACCGCCGTTCTCTATTGGCGTGCCCTGCAACCACTGGATACAAACTACTCAATTTTTCTCCATCTCGACGCGCCAAACGGGCAAACATTCGCCACCGTCGATGAAGTAAATCCCGAAAACATCCCAACCCGAAACTGGCCGCCCGGTCTCTACCTGCGTAACCCGCTACACCTTAAAATTCCCGCCGGTCTGCCTCCCATTCGTTACCAGGTGACTGCCGGTATTTACAACCGCGAAACCGGCAAACGCCTGCCCCTTGCCGCCGATAAAACCACTGCTTTCAATCTCGGTTCTGTTTGGTTAAGCGACCCACAACCCGACCCAATCCCGGCGGCTGTGGCCTCTTTTGGGCCGCACATCACCCTTCATCAAGCTAAACTAGCGGACAACACCCTGACGTTGCTGTGGCAAACGGCTCAATCGCCGGATCAAAACCACAGCATCTTTGTCCACATTCTTGACCAACAGGGAAACCTTCTTAGCCAATCCGATGGCGTACCCTACGAAGGTCTCTACCCGCTGCCCAACTGGCGACCCGGCCAGCTTATTAAAGACACTCGCACGCTTGACCTTAGCAACCAGCCTGACGCCCTCTCCATAGGTATTTACGACCCCGCAACCGGCCAGCGTCTCCCTGCCACAGACGCCCAGGGTAACGCCCTTCCCAACAACAGCTTTCTCATCCCGGTGATGCCATGAGTAAATCTTGGGCAGTGGGCAGTGGGCAGTGGGCAGTGGGCAGTGGTCGGTTATCGCCAGTCAATGGTCACTGGTCAGTTGATATTAAACCCACACCCCCGCCCCCCCGCACCCCTGCACCCCTGCACCCCTGCACCCCTGCACCCCTGCTCCCCCGCTCCCCCGCTCCCCCGCTCCCCCACCCCCCCGCCCCCCCGCCCCCCCGCTCCCCTGCACCCCTACCCCTCACAAGCGCCTTCATCCTGACCATCTACACCCTCCTCACCCTCATCCTAACCTACCCGCTAATCTTCAACCTGTCCACCGCCGTACCCAACGATATCGGCGACCCGCTGCTCAACACCTGGATTTTGGCCTGGGATGCCCACGCCCTGCTAACCGGTCCGCTTAATCTGTTCAACGCTAACATCTTCTACCCCCTGCCCAATACCCTGGCCTACTCAGAACACCTATTCAGTACCGCGCTGCTTGCCTTGCCAATTCAACTCATCACCGGCGAGCCGGTTGCGGCCTACAATCTCAGCCTGCTGGCAACGTTTCCACTAGCGGCCTTTGGTATGTACCTGCTCGCCCTGCGCTGGACCGGACAACGAAGCGCGGCCTTTATCGGCGGCCTTGTCTTTGGCTTCGCCCCCTATCGTTTCGCCGCCATCGCCCATCTGCAACTGCTCACGTTTCAATGGCTACCCTTTGCGCTGTTGTTTCTTGACCTGGCCCTCCGAAAAAAGCCCATCATCAATTACCAATTACCAATTACCAATTACCAATTACTAATTACTGACCGCCGCCTCCTGGCCCTCTGTCTCTTTCTTCTGCTGCAAATTCTAGCCTCCTGGTATCTGGCTATATACACTGCGCTTATCATTGGAGTTTACCTGATTTTCGCGGTTCTGGCGCAACGCCTCACCCGAATTGCATTTGCCAAACTGGCGGTCACATTCTTGTTTACCGGCCTGCTAATCCTGCCTTTCGTCTGGCCCTACTTAACCCTCATCGACAATCTCCGCGAGGCCCGGCCCCTTTCCCTGGCTCTTTCTCTGGCCGCCGCGCCTACCGACTTCGCTGCCGCCGCACCCTTCAACACCATCTTCGGCCCCCTCACCGAATCCCTCCGCGCCCGTCCCGGCTTCACCGAAGAGAATATGATGTTTACCGGCATTATCGCCCCATTACTGGCTTTAATCGCGCTGCCGGCGTTAATGCGCAACTATCTTCCACCACGTACTGCGCTTTTACCTGCCTCCTTTTATAAATCGCGCGCAAACTTTCCAATACCGCTCTCCTCGTTCCTCATATTGTTAATCGCTATTATCTTGACTTTTCCCACTCCCTACGCCGTGCTAACCAACCTTATCCCCCCAACCACCATCATCCGCGTCCCCCCTCGCTGGATTATCCCCGCCCTCTTCGCCCTGGCCGACCTAACCGCCTTTGGCTATGCCATCATCAACAAACAATTGCATAAAAACTATAAATCAAGCTCATCATTCATCATTCATCGCTCATCGCTCATCATTCTAACCGCCTTCCTCCTCACCGAATCCCTCTCCCTCCCTCTCCCCCTCGCCCCCGTCGAGAATCGAACCACCCTTAGCCCGGTCTACCACTGGCTTGCCAAACAGCCCGACAACTTTGCCCTGATAGAACTCCCCCTGCACAGCGCCCCCGCCCCGGAATACCCCGAAGTTAAGCGACTCTACGCCAGTTCTCTGGGCTGGTGGCCCATCAAAAACGGCTACTCCGGCTATACCCCCCCCTTCCAATCCATACTGGCCCAGAGCATCGCTCCCTTTCCCTACGAGCAATCCATCCCCACCCTTCAAATCCTTACCATCAACCTTCAAAGCAATAATCCAAAATCCAAAATCCAAAATCCAAAATCCCTATATCTTCTCATCCACCCCAACGAACGCCCCTTTGACCGCACGCAATGGGAAACCATCGACCGCTGGCGCGCAGAGCGCAACCCCGCCCTCCTGCCTCTGGGTCAATTTGAAGGCGACTATCTTTACCAAATCCTCCCGCCCGTTCCCAGGCCGTCCACCCCCCTTGCCATCTTTGGGCCAAAGAAAAATATCCAACTCCTTACCGCTAATACGAGTTGGATACAACACACAAACCCTCAATCCAAAATCCAAAATCCAAAATCCAAAATCATTACCCTGCATTGGCAACCCACCGCCCTCCTCTCCACCGATTACACCGTCTTCATCCACCTCCGCGCCGCCGATGGTTTCGTCCGCAACCAGGCCGATGGCCCGCCGGTTAGCGGTCGCTACGCTACTGTAAATTGGCAGCCTAACGAAGTCATCCAGGACATTCACCTTTTGCCTGACGAGGAATTCACCCAGGTCGATCACCTTGCCATCGGCCTGTATAATCCTGCCACCGGCGAGCGACTGCCCGCTTTCGGTCCGGCTGGAGAACGGCTGGCGGACGACGCCGTAATTGTTTCCCTCCAAAAATAGATAGTCTCCTGCGTGAGTGTTGGAGGCTAATTGATACCGCCAAGACGCAAAGAACGCCAAGAAAAAAGAAAACTTGGCGTTCTCTGCGTTCTTGGCGGTTGATTTTTCTTGTTTGCAGTCACCACCACTTTACGGGGGCGCTCAAAAATGACGGCCTTATCTTAAAATCTCTGAATCTTGACCATCTTCTCTGATTTTTGCTTGTCAAACCCAAAAAAGTGTGATAAACTGGGCAACATACTATATATTGTGTTATCTAAACCTTAACCTACTATATCTAGGGTAATGGTTGAGGGTAATGGTTGATGATTGGTCATATAGTAAAAAAGGAGAATAAATAATGGGCAAAGATCTTAATTTAGATGTTAGAGGACACTCACAGGAACGCGAATGGCTGCTTAATCTTGGCGGCGGAAACATTGTTGACGGCGTTAAGAACCTGGTTGAACAAATGACCAGGCGGCAATCAAGTTGGGATGATTACCCCAGGGAAAAAAGTGGTAAATTTGGAAGATGGCGCGATAATTATCGCTAGTAGTAACTACCTAGCTGTACCTATTAGATAATTAATATATCGGTAATTAGTAAATGGTAATTTGACCCAATCACTAATTACTAATAACCAATTACCCATATAAAGCGCCGTATTTGGCTCAAGGTAGGTAGTTACCGCTATTAATAAACATACCGGATAACCAAATTATCAAAATCTACTCTGGCCACAGTATCATCATCAAACATATGAACCACCAAACCAATTGTGCCTGCGGAGACGACGTCATCCTCCAGAGTTGTTAATTCTTGACCATTGACAAAGAAGGTCATTATTTCTCCGTCGGCAATAATGGTCAACTCATTTGTTTCGCCAATTCTGATAGCGTCTGTGCTAGACCAATCCTTGAGTTTCTTCCACTCGCCATCAAATAACAGAACCGCATACAGGCCGTCGTTGCCAATTTCAAAGGAGTAGCCGTGACCTTCGGCATTTTCACGAAAGGCAATCCCGTAAGAATAGTGTTCGGCAGTATCGTAGGGCGTGGCTTCCAGCGTTAAGATAAAGTCCGAAAACTCCTGGTTAGGCGGGTTGCGCTCAACATAGGCCGATTGCATAGCCATAATGTTCAGGGTGTACTTGCCGTCTTCAATAGCAATGTCATCTACAGTATATTCATCCTCAAACTGTCCGGTAGACCAACCGTTGGCGTCGGAGTCAAAATAGTCTTCAAAGAGGATGTAATCGCCTGTAGCTTGGGCCGTTTCGCCGCCTATCTCGCGTATAATTAGATTATCAAAATCAACAACAACATTATCCCCTTCTTCAAATACCTCCAAAATCACGCCAATGGAACCGCCATCCAGGGTATTATCCTCAATAGTGGCGACTTCTTGACCGTTAATGAAAAAGGTAAAAAAGGGACTGACAGCCTCAACCATAAGCTGGTTAGAGCCGCTACCATTAATGGCCGGCGTTTCAGTATAATCGACCAGCGCTTCCCACTCGCCATTGGTATATAAGTTGATAACATAGCCTGCGTCATCTATTTCAAACGAATAAAACTGGTCATCAAAACCTTTGTAAAAAACAAAGCCGTAAGCATAAGACCCGTTTTGTTCAACCGGCGCGGCGTCCATTGAAAGCACAAAATTGTCAAAAAACTCATCATCATCCGGGCTTAACCACCAGGCCACGCTTTGCGTAGCATCCTGGCTTAAACGGTAACGACCATCCACTATTTCAGCTACAGAGGAGCCGTACTCGTCATCTTCCGTGCCAACAAACCAATCACGCTCATTAGAATCAAAACGTTCTGCAAACAAAATCCCCCCGTCCAATTCATCGGGATTGCCGGCAATGCTGTCGCTGCTGCTTTCAGTTAGGGTTGGGGTTGCAGTTGGGGGCGCAGGCGCGAGCGTTGAGGTTGCCGTTGCCGGAGACTCATCTCCGGTCGAAGTCTCACCTCCGGTCGAGGTCTCATCTCCGCCGGAGGATGTATCGCCGCCGGTTCCAGAGATGCTGCCGGGGGTAGAGGTGGCGCTATTTTCTTCGGAAGACGACATCAATCCGAATAATGCCACGCCTCCGCCCCCCAGCACGCATAGTAAGGCCACCACAATCACGCCAACAATTACAAGAGGGCCTGTGGAACTACCCTTTTTTGCCGGCGGCGCCATTGTTTGGGGCGGTGCGTCGTGCATTGTTTTAGGTCTGGATACGGGCGGGCCGGCAGGAACAGACACCCCGGTTTCAATTTCTTTAAGAGCATTATGAAGCGCTTGCTCCATCTGACCGGCAGTTTCAAATCGCTGGTCGGGGTCTTTGGCCATTGCTTTTAACACCACCCGCTCTAATGCTTCTGGAATATTGGGGTCTACCGTACGAGGCGGGGGCAGAGGGTCGTTAAGATGTTTAAGAACAATGGCAAAAGGCGTTTCGGCTTGATACGGAGGGCGGCCCGTAAGCAACTCGTACAACACCACCCCCAGCGAGTAGATATCGGTGCGCCCGTCAATATTTTGGCTTTTGGCCTGCTCCGGGGCCATATAAGCCGGCGTGCCCAAAATGCTACCGGCCGCGGTCAGTTGGGTTGAACCGGAACCCTCCACTATTTTGGCAATCCCAAAATCGGTCAGCAATGCTTCGCCATGCTCGTCAATCAAAACATTGCTGGGCTTTATGTCTCGATGAATGATACCCTGCTGATGAGCGTAATCCAACGCCCTGGCTATATTGCCCACTATCTCGACCAGTTTCTTGTGGGGCATAGGTTTGCCCATCAAATCGCTAAGCGTTCCTCCCTTTATGTAGCGCATTACCATATAATTCACTTTGCCCTCTGTGCCAAAATCATGCACCGGCAAAATATGGGGATGCTCCAACGCGGCAATAGACTTGGCCTCGTGGGCAAAACGCTTGACAAAGTTAGGGTCTGCGGCAAATTGGCTGGGCAAAATCTTGACCGCCACATAGCGATCTATGGAGGGCTGGTAAGCCTTAAAAATGGTAGCCATTCCCCCCTGTCCAATTTGCTCAACAATCTGATACTGGCCGACAGTTTTTCCAATTAATTCTGACATTATTAACCCCGCTGTTTTGAAATTACAAAAGTGATATTAGCATATCATAAAACATCAAAATTGACTACCGGATATTAAGGCCTATCTAAAACAGAAAATGCTATGCATAGCGCGGCAAGCCGCAAATTAACAATGAGCAATTAACAATGAACAAATGATTCTCGCGGATAACGCAAATGTTGCGAGGTAATACTATAATAGCATAGCATAAAGATACGTAATACGGTAATTTTACAAAAGTGATGCGCATCTTCTCAAAAACCTGGTTGTTGTTTTGTGTGCCATTATGATTTTGGCGATGAATTGAGTATAATCCTCAATCTGATTACATTTTTTGGAAAGGATGTAAATAACAGTGGAATATCGACGTTTAGGCCGTTATGGCCTTAAGGTTAGCGAACTATCGTTGGGATTTTGGATTACCTACGGCGGGCAGGTTGGCGAGGACGTAGCCCGTGAATGTATGCTGGCCGCCTACGAAGCCGGGATAAACTTTTTTGACAATGCCGACATCTACTCCGGCGGCAACGCCGAAATTGTGATGGGCAAAATCATCAAAGACCTTAAGCGCAGCGATTTGGTTATCTCCAGCAAAGTTTTTTGGCCCACCGGCAGCGGTCCCAACGACCGGGGCCTGTCGCGCAAGCACATTATGGAGTCGGTCCATACCTCGCTGGAGCGGCTGGGTACTGATTATCTTGACCTCTACTTTTGCCATCGCTACGATCCCGAAACGCCGGTTGAAGAAGTAGTCCGGGCGATGGATGATTTGGTTCACCAGGGCAAAATCCTTTACTGGGGCACCAGCGAGTGGCGCGGCGGGCAAATTGGACACGCTATGATGCAGGCGCGACAGTGGGGGCTTTATCCGCCCGCTGTTGAGCAACCCCAATATAACATGTTCCATCGAGACATTGTGGAGACAGAGTTGGTGGAAGCGGCCCATCAGCATGGGACCGGCATGGTGGTCTGGAGTCCGCTGGCCAGCGGCATCCTGACCGGCAAATATAACGACGGCATCCCCGCCGATAGCCGTTTGGGAAACCCCGATTATGCCTGGCTACGTCAATTTTTAACCGAAGAACGCATTGCCAAAATTCGGCGGTTAGCGGCGCTGGCCCAAGAAATGGGGGCCTCGACGGCTCAATTGGCCCTGGCCTGGTTGTTGCGCTTGCCGGAAGTGAGCAGCGTTATTACCGGCGCCAGCCGGGTCGATCAGGTGCGTGAAAATCTAAAGGCCCTTGAACTAAAGGACAAACTCACGCCCGAAGCGCTGGCTCAAATTGAAGAGATTTTGGGTAACGATCCCAACGCGGAAGAAGCAT
>JAJRVO010000304.1 GCA_024277275.1 Chloroflexota bacterium | reverse complement strand
TTTGGAGCAAATCGAGGGAATGGCTAAACTTTGTTTTGATCAGTAGTTGGGCGACCAGGAGTACGCTTAAAGTTGCCGCGCCGGGCAAAAGGCGCAGGGCCAGCAACAGCAAAATAGCAGCCGCCTGACCAAAAAAGAAGAAAATCTCGGCCCGGTAATGCCGGCCCAACATCCGCAAACCGCCCAGGTAAACTACCCAATAACAAAAGGCCAGCAGCAGAGCGGGGAGCGACAAGGGGGGCCACAAAAAAATCCCCATCAGCCAGGGGAGCAGTAGTTGTACAATCGATTGCAATCGTCCGCCGCCAATCGTCAACAAGTCTGGTCTCGACAGACCGGCCAACACGGTCAAGTTAGCGGCCAAAAGAACCAGCCAGAAAACGGCCCGATTGAAGGCCAAACCAAGCAGTAAGGCCAAAACAACGCCGACGCCAAAGGTAACAACATTTCCTCCAAACGTAGGCCAATAGCTGTCGGCCCACCAAAGCCGGTAACGACGGGCTAAAAGCGCCAGGTATCCGGCCATAGACCCCGGCTGGGCATAAGGAAAAGAGAACCCTCGTTGTGGCGGCGGCGGCAGGTTAGCTGTGGCGACGCGTCGCCACAACCCTTGCTGAACCGCCAACTCCCACAACGTCCCCAGGATTGGATCGACCAGCAGCCACAGGGTAACAAGCTGTAACACAGTCGCCAACTCAAAACCGGGATAACCGCTTGATAACGCGCCGGCAAACGCCGCCCAACCCGGCCCCATACTTAGCCAGGTTCGGGAGGGAAACAACGTAAATTTTAAGGTGTGTCCAAAAGGCGGTTGCACCTACTAACTACTCCCAAACGAGTTCTATTTTCCTTGCGCCGCTTGCTCGGCTGATTCTGCTATGTCGCACAGCAAGTCAAAAAGAGAGCGTAACCGTTCAATATCTTGCTCGACACCCGACTTCTCAAAATGCAAACCCAGGTCAGACACCCGGAACTTGAGCATATGCGTCTGCAATAGACGTTGTCGCAGGTCCGCTGAAGCAAACGCTTGAGCCGCAAAATCAGCCGGTCGACTCTTAACGATAAATCGCCGGTCAAATTCCTCGTCCCCAATCTGAACGCCCTCGCCAGACCCAAAAAACCATCTGCGGCTCAACGCCACAGAGCCATCAATCTTGCCGTTCAAAGAGAGAACAATGCGCGTACAATAGAGAGCTATACCGTCATCTATTACGCCGTGGGCCACCTTGACAATATCAAGCTTAAGTTGGTGTTCCCGGTATTTACCGGCAACGTGCGGCTGAGACCTGTTTGACCAGGGGCCGGTTGGCGGTTTGTAAGCAAGACCCGTCAGCGCGGCCAACTGGGGCCAGGTTCTGGTGCCAATTTTGGGTTTATAAAACCTCTGGTAGATGTCGAAGAAGAAGAGAAGGATTGCGAAGATAATAATTGCTGTTATCATTGTCTCTTTCTACTATGAAACCCTCTGGTTTCATCAGGCGCGTGTGGCGCGGGGAAGGAAGTGGAGGGACACCCCCCACACCCCCCGCGCCATAGGCGGCTCTTTCGCTCTCATTTTAACACACCCCTCCCCGGCTGACAATAACCTGCCAAAACCCAAAAGAACCGCCCCTTTTGACACCGAACACAGACAGGTTTAAACTAAACCCTGTGAATCCTCAACCCAAACAAGGTTGTGTTATTACCAAGTCAATGAGATAATCAGCGGTAAGTAGCAAGTACCAATCCAAAACCTGCAATCTGCAACTTGCACCCTGCAACTTTGAGAGAACTAAAGTGAATCTTGACGAAAAACTACCGGGAACTTACGTATTACTGCTACACTTGAGTGTTAATAAAACAATTACCATTGGCAAGCTGGGCGTCTTTGACTTTCCGATTGGCTGGTACGCCTATATTGGCAGCGCCTTTGGGCCGGGGGGGCTAATTGGACGCATCAAGCATCACCTCCGCCCGCCGGAAAAACCCCACTGGCACATCGACTATCTGCGCCAAGAAGCCATCCTAAAAGAAATCTGGCTTTCACCCGACACCGAACGGCGCGAGCAAGACTGGGTCGATTTGATGATTGACATCCCCGACGCAGCGACTCTCATCGACGGCTTTGGCGCATCCGATTCTGACCGCGAGACACACCTTTTTTATTTTGACGCGCGCCCCTCGCTGGAAGATTTTGCGGTGGGCGTCCGCGCTCGTTTTCCGGAAACCAAAGTGCTGCGGGCCTATGCGGTTGAATGATGAATGAGGAACGATGAATGATGAAGGCTTGCCCTACAAGGAATGAATGGTGAATAAGGATGACTGAACATTCCGGCTTAATTGAGCGATTTACCTCTCTTGACGAGACGGCTTGTGAAGCCGAGGCGATTGCGCTGGGGCAAAAAGGGGAAACCGGTTTGGAAACTTTGGGCAAGCTGCTGCAAGCGGATAAGGCCGATGCCCGCTTTTGGGCGGTGCGAGGATTATGGGCCAACGGCTCGCCGGAAGCAATTACAGTGTTGATTGACACCCTGGCCGACGAAGACGAGATGGTCCGCAGCGGCGCAGCCCTGGCCCTGGGAGAAGTGAAAGCAGAAGCCGCCGTAGATGCATTGGCTCGCCTGCTAACCGCCGATTCAACCTCCTGCGGCGACCACGCCGCCGACGCTCTGGCTAAAATCGGCCCTCCCTCGGCAGGGGTTTTAATTGAGGTTATGCAAAGCGAGTCGCCCTGGGTTCGCCGTCGAGCGGCCAAAGCCCTCATCCCGGTTGAGAGCAAAGAAGCCATCCCGGTTCTGTTTGAGGCGCTTGATGATGACAGTTACATGGTCCGCCACTACGCTGAAGAAGCCCTGGCCCGGATGGGCGTGGGGCAGATGGTTTATTTTATGGTTTAGGAGAACATTCTATTGTTGAGGACTTCTCTACCCCGCCAGCCAGGGTGGCAGCAGATCGCCAATTGTGATAATGCCAAAAAAATGGGCCACAATTAAGAGGAATAGAACTAAAAAAATAATGGCGGCCGTAATACCGGCCAGACCGGCAAACCAAACCCGGCCTTTAAGGGGCAGATCGGTCTCATCTTCATCAGAATCAGAGGTTGAACGGGGGAACTCTTTAGTCGCGCTTCGTTCAGGGTCTTGAAATTTGAGCTTGATGTGGCTTAATTCAATTAAATCATCATGGAATAGGGTAAAAGGGCCTTCTATGACATGGCCGTTAACCGCTGTGCCGCCAGGCCCGCCCAAATCCTGCAAAATCCAGTGACCGTCCCGAAACTCAAGGCTGGCGTGACTGGGGTCGATATCCGGCGTTTCCAGAATCAGGTGGTTATCCGGGTCCGACCCAATCAGAATGCTGCTATCGGACAGGTCAAAGGTTTCAAATATAGTATCTTCTTCGTCCGACTCTTCGTAGATTATCAGTCTGGCCAAAGTAATGGTTCTCCGTGTTCAGTGATCGGTAGTCAGTAGTCAGTGGCGAGATTACCACTCGCCAATTACTGTTTACTGAATTATAATTCCTCTGCCTGATAAGTGGCAAAATCGGGATCGGATTTAATAAAAGTTAAAGCCCCTTCTCTGTCTTGCACTTGCCCTATTGCCTGGGCTTCCCGCAACCTGCTGAGAAGCAGTCCTATTAACCGCCCCTCTGATAACCCCAGGTTTTCAATTAAGTCGCGCCCTGTTAGCAGCGGCAGCGGAGTTACTACCTGATCCCGCTGTTCAAAATAGGCCGTGACCAACTTGTGAACAACCTTGAGCAACGCCTGCTCTTCAGCTTGACCCCGGCCCGGCGGGTAAGTGGCGCGATGGTCGGCCAAAGCGTGCAAAGCCACTGCAACGCCGGCCTGATATGCGGCTCCGCCGGTGGCCTGAAAGAGGCGATAAATTGTTCGACGGCTGATCTTCCGCTCCGAAGCCAAAAACAATGGCCGCATATGATGAGCCACAACCGTCTCCACAAAGTACCGGCCTGGATGCTGAAATGGAGGCGGCGCATCACCTGCCGCGCAATCCCGGCGCTTTCCCTTTCATGTCCCAAAAAACGAATCCAGACCCGGCCGTTTGCCATTTCTTCGGTGCGGACAAGCGGTTTGCCGGTATCGTGTAACAGCAGGGCCAGGGGCATCAGTTTGTACTGGGGCAAGTTGCCGGCCAACACCTCATTCATATATTGGCCCACATCCGCTTGCAGTTTGCCGGACATGTCAGACCAATTTGCCCGCAACATTCCGGCCCAAGCATCCAGCGCAGCGGCGGTGTGTTCAAACACGTCCAAATGATGCGGGGGCGACTGGCTAACCCCAACCATAGCCTCAACTTCCGGTAAAATAAAAGGCAGCACGCCCAGCCGGTACAACATTCGGACGGCCTGACCCGGCGCGGGGGTATTGAGCAATTTGAGCAACTCGTCTCGCTGTCGCTCCGGGGAGACGGCGGGCAACTGCGGAGCAGCCTGGCGCAGATATTGCCCGGTTTGGGCCTCAATTGAAAAGTTAAACTCAACAGCTTGTCGAATAGCCCGCAATACGCGCGCCGGATCGTGACGAAACGCTGCCTCTGAGACGGCCTGTATCCGCCCTCCTTCCAAATCACGCCGGCCCTGGAGTGGGTCAATTAGTTGCGGCGGGGTTGTTAGACTCAGGGCAATGGCATTAATTGTAAAATCACGGTCGGCTAAGTCGGCTTGAAGCGTTGGCCCGCGGAAAGTGGCAAAGTCAAGATAAAGTTTTTCGGGGCCGGTCTGGCAAACTACCCGTCCCGTGCCGCGCTCAAGGTCCAGGGGGTAAAAGGCGGACTTGAGGGCATTGGCAACTTGCCGGGCAACCGCCAAACCATCGCCGGGTACGGCAAAATCAAAATCGACAATCTTTTCTCGTTGCAGCAGTAAATCACGAACCGCCCCTCCCACCAGGTAGGCTTCTAGTTGTTGGGCCTGTAAAATTTCGACGGTCTTTTGCAGCAATTTGTGCTTTTGCAGCCATTGCTCAATTTTTGAGGGGTGTTCTTCAATACCCAAATTCTTAACCCGTCCTTCGTCGTCAACAAAGAGGAGTAGCGGCTTGTCTTTGGGGCGACTACGTTTTGCCGCGTAATATGCTTGCTTGCGGGTTAAACCTACGCCCGCCACCCGCTCTTGCACAATAGCAACCCAACGATTGAGGTAGGGTGTCATATCTGCGGGCCGGGCAAACTCCGGTTCTTTCAAGGTGTCGCTCCCCAAGTTTCTGTCAGTCTTTCAGCAATTCCCGTTTTGGAAACTGTGCCGCCGATAATTACTCAGCCGGGCTGATTTTTGCCGGCGTAAGAGCAGAATTGGCAGAATTAACGAATCAAAATTCTATCATTCTGGAAATTCTGCTCTGAAATGCCCACAAT
>JAJRVO010000303.1 GCA_024277275.1 Chloroflexota bacterium | reverse complement strand
TGATTTTGAGCGGTAAGTTTAATACAATCAGCGTGATTTCTTCTGACGTGGCGCATTTGTGCAAAATGGTGGGTGTAGAGGGAAAACAAGCGTTATTCTTGCGTTTTATTTCGCATAAGTTTGATTAACCGAAGTAAAAAAATTAAGCGTAGTAGAGTTAGCCCCTCTCCCCTACTATTGCGTCATATAAAATTTTGTAGGAAAGGCACAATGTCCATTTATCCAATTGGGAAATTGCCGGCAGAAGATTTAGCCAGACTATTGAGCAAACACGCCCCCAACGACCCCCGTCTAATTGTCGGCGGCTCAATTGGCGAGGACGCCGCCGTGATTGATATGGGCGATCGCTACCTGGTTGCCAAAACTGACCCCATCACCTTTGCTACCGATGAGATTGGCTGGTATGCAGTTAATGTCAACGCCAACGATATTGCCTGCACCGGAGCCACGCCTCGTTGGTTTCTGGCTACGCTGCTTCTGCCGGAAAATCAAACGACCCCAACTCTGGTCGACAAAATTTTTGAGCAAATAAACGCAGCCTGCGCCGAATTGAAGATTAGCCTGGCCGGCGGCCACACCGAAATTACCTACGGGCTGGATCGTCCTCTGGTCATCGGCCAAATGCTGGGCGAAGTCGCCCCGGATAAACTGGTTACGACCGGCGGAGCGCAGATTGGCGACGACTTGATTGTAACCAAAGGGATTGCAATTGAAGCTACATCTATCATTGCAACAGAGATGAGTTCGCAGTTAGTGGAGAGGTTTGATAAAGATAGTTTATCTGACTACGCGAATTTTTTACATCAACCAGGCATCAGTGTTGTAAAAGATGCGTCTGTAGCATTAGCAGCCGGCGGGATACACGCTCTTCACGACCCAACTGAAGGCGGCGTTGCAACCGGGCTGCACGAGTTGGCGCAGGCAGCCGGAGTGGGGCTGGAAATCTTTGAAGACCAGTTACCCTACTTGCCGGAAACTGTCGCCCTGTGTAAACATTTTGGACTGGACCCTTTAGGTGTAATTGCCTCCGGCGCCCTGCTCATTGCCGCCGACCCCAAATTTACCTCAAGAATCGTCAATCACCTGGCGCAAACCGGGATTGTGGCTAATGTAATTGGCCGAGTACACCCCCCGGAACAAAGTTGCCTGCTGATTGGCAAAACCGGCTCCCGTCCCCTGCCAACCTTTCCCCGCGATGAAATTACACGACTGTTTGAGTAACCGGAGAAACGGATTGCCTCCTTCTTGCCGATTCAGGACTTTTGTCACCTTGTCATAAATGTGGTATGTGCCTATAATTGATAAAAGTGCGTCCTCTTATCTGAAATAAGGTTAAACTTGTGAGTCGGAAACATCGCTACCACACTGTAATTTTTGATGTAGGCGGAACCCTGGTTGGGTTTGAGGATGACGCCCCCTTTGCTGAGTTTCTCTCACGCGTAAAGAAATCTCACCGCTTTGCTTCCGCCGCTGATTTACGCCTCAGTATGCTGCGAACCCTCTCCTTGCGTCGCCACGAGGCCGTTGGGCTGGCCGACGGGGATGAAATCAACAACTGGTGGAAAACCATCTTCGACGACCTTTTCCCCGATAATTCTGCCGCTTCCCTGCTAATGTGGGACCTGTTCCAGCACAGCTACTTTGACAGCCTTTTCCCCGATACGCGGCCCATCCTCCAGCGCCTCCAAGAGTTAAACGTACCGATGAGCATTGTCTCCAACTACGGCGAACACCTAACTTACACGCTGTACAAACTCAACATTTATGACTTCTTTGACTTTGTAATAGTCTCATCCACCGAAGGCGTGGCCAAACCAGACCCCAAAATCTTTGAAATGGCCATAGAAAAAGCCGGCGTCTCGCCCAACCAAATCCTCTATGTGGGCGATAATGTTACCGACGATATTGAAGGCGCTAACAACGTCGGCATCGACGCCGTGCTTATCAACCGCCCTGGCCGAAAACCCAGCACGGCCCCAATGATGCTCGATAGCCTGCTCGACATCGAAGCTCTCGTCTTTCCCGAAGAGGGCTAGGGAAAAATAAAGAGTACTCCCCAAACATTCCCCAACCGGCATAGTCAATTTACCATTTCTAATTTCTAATCTTCGGTTTACTGCTTTGTATTATTACCCTACAAAATTTGCGCTACTCACGAGAATTTTTGCTCATTATTCATTAATATAATCCCCTACCCTATTGAATTGGCGTCAGGAATTTTGACAAACAAAAAAAGTATGCTATACTCCCGAATATCTCACTTATTTGACGGTACATTAAAAAAGTGACATACGTTGTCTTGGATTGTATGACCCCCGTTTTTCCCCAATTAGAATTTTTCATTACTACAATCAACTGTTTTTGTTGTAATGATTTCATTTTTGTAATGGCAAAAAAGTAACACAAACTATAACCAAATTATTTTAGGAGGGATATCAATGAGTTACTTTCAAACCAAATCCGACGAAAGTTTTGGGTTCAAAGAAATTGTTTATGAAAAGGGTGACTGGGTAGCCCGCGTCACCATTAACCGGCCCTATAACTATAATGCCTACAGCACCCTGGCCCTGGAAGAGTTAGCCACAGCCTTTCGTGATGCCAGCTTTGACGACCAGGTAGCTGTCATTGTTTTTACCGGGACCGGTACCAGAGCCTTTTGCACCGGCGGCGATGTTAAAGAGTACGAGGCCAATTATACACAAGTTCCCCGAGACTACTGGAAATATATGGGCCTGTTCAAGGCTTACATCGAGAGCATTGTTAACTCCGGCAAACCGGTCATTGCCCGGCTAAACGGCATGGCTGTTGGCGGCGGCAACGAGAGCCAACTGGCTTGCGACCTGTCGGTGATAGCCGAACACGCCTACATTGCCCAGGTTGGCACCAACGTTGGCAGCGTCGCTTGTGGCGGCTCGACCCAGTGGCTACCCATCACCGTAGGCGACAGACGGGCGCGAGAGATTTTAATGCTGAACGAACACATCCCGGCCTATCAAGCCCTGGAGTGGGGACTGGTCAACCGGGTCGCCCCTTCTGTAACCAAAGATGGAGAATTTATTGAACATGCCTCGCCGGAGCAAATTAAGAAAGGGCAGAAAGAGCAAGACGGCTACGCCATCAACCTGAGCAAGCTGGATGAAGAGGTTGACAAATTGGTGCAAAAACTGGTTAACAAATTCCCGGAATGTACTCGCTATACGAAGCAGAATGTCAACTTCTGGAAAGACTTCGCCTGGCACCAAACCGTCGGCCACGCCCGCGATTGGCTGTCGATCCACTACACTTCCTGGGAACCGCTGGAAGGGATGCAAGCCTTTGTAGAAAAGCGCCCGGCCAATTACGTGAAGCTACGAGAATTAGCTGCCGCCGGAAAATCAAGCGAATTTATGTGGGGGCCGTATTCGCAAACGTGCAGCGGTTGCGGAGCCAAAGGCATCCCCGCCGAATTTAGTTACTGCGGCGCGTGTGGCGCAACACTTTGATTTTGGATTTTAGATTTTGGATTTTGGATTGGGACTCGAATTTTGTAAATCCAAAATCCAAAACCGTTGGTCTAAAATCCAAATTTCCCAACTCGTTCCCAAACTGGAGTTTGGGAACGAGTTGAAACGAGAATGAGGAAAAAATGTTAATCAAAAATCGGAAATCGGAAATCGGAAATCGAATGGCACAAGCTGTATTTACAGAGTGGCACGGCCAACCGCTCGACGAGATTCTATACGAGTGTCGAGAACTGGTCGAAGATACTGACTTTCCAACGGTGCGTCGCTGGCGCGAAGCCGGAGGGCAGGTGGTCGGCCACTTTCAAGTTTATTTTCCCGAGGAAATTGCCCACGCAGCCGGGATGTTGCCGTTTAAGGTGAGAGGCGCTCCTATTGAGTCGGTGCAGGCCGACTCGCGCTTTGGCTCATACCTCTGCTCAATCCTGAAAACCTCGCTGGAACTGGTTTTAAGCGAGCGGGTTGAACTGGAGATGTTTGTCACCCATCCTATTTGCGACGCGGCGCGCAACCTGGCCGCCGTGTGGGGGCGCAACTATACTTATCCCTGCGAAATCCTCTACCTGCCCCAAAACGCCAACTCCAGCTATTCGGCCCAATATTTGCGGGGTGAATATGACCGCCTCAAACGAGGCATTGAGAAAATTGCCGGACGGGAGATTACCGACGACGATTTGAGCGCCTCGCTGGCCGTGTTCAATGAGAATCGGGCGCTGCTAAGAAAACTGTACGCCATCAAGCAAGACACACCCTGGTTAATTTCAGCCGATGACGCCTACGTGTTAGTTTCTGTAGGCGGGTTAATTCCCCGTGAAGAACACAATGATTTACTGCGGACGGTTTTGCCCAAAATCAAGGAAAGGGCGGCCAAACAGCAAGACAAAATCCGGGTGGTCTTTGAGGGCGGTTTCTGCGAACAACCCCCGCTGGACCTGATTCGGGCCATTGGTCGCTCTTGCTACGTAGTAGACGACGACCTGCTCATTGGCATGCGCTGGATTTTGGAAGATGTGCCCCTAAACGGCAAAGACCCGCTCTTTAACCTGGCCGAAGCCTACCTGGAAACATCCTCGTACAGTCCGGTGCAGCACGATTTACGCAAACCGAAAGAGAAGATGTTGTTGAAACGAATTAAAGACTCCGGGGCGGAAGCGGCCATTGTCACCGCGGCCAAAATGTGTGAACCGGGCCTGGAAGAGCAGGTGGCTTACACCTACGCCCTGGATGCGGAAAACATCTCCTACTTTATTGGTGAGTTTGAAGAAAATATGACCAGTTTTGACAGTTTGGAGATTCAACTGGAAACCTTTGTAGAAAATCTTCTCTTTGATTGAGAGACATCATATCGAGAATGAAGTTTATCTTGGTAGGTGAAGACAGGGAAAGATGGGGAACTACCCACACCTGCGCTATGCACAGCCCCCCCCGTCCTCAAATTTTATTTTCAGAGTAGGCAGGAGACAAATTGATGACTGAAAAGCAAATTGACGACACAATTGTTGGGCGTGGCAACAAAGACGGCGCCGCTTTATTCCGGCAGTGGTTCGACGAACTGAACGAAGTAGCAGCACAAGGCGGGCAATCTGCATATGTCTTTGTAATGGGCAGCATGGCCGAAATTTTGCGGGTATTTGACCTGCCCGTTGTTTTCCCTGAAATCAACTCGCTCCAGACCGCCGTGCGCCGGGTGGCCCATGAATATCTGGACCAGGCCGAAGATTACGGTTACTCGCCGGACATCTGCGGCTATGTTAAAGCTGATGTAGCTATGCAACTGCGCAACGGCAAACATTCAATGGGCCGTATCCCCAAGCCCACAATCGGCGTATACACCAATGCCTGCAACACCTATATTAAATGGGCCGAAATTTGGGAGCGGATGTATGAGATTCCAATCTTTACTTTTGACGTGCCGGGCACACGGGCGGCGGGCACGCAAACCTGGCCGGGCGACCTCGACTTTGAAAACGACTGCCGTTACGTGGCGGCTCAAATCAAGGAGTTGATTGAACTGTGCGAAGAGATAACGGACATCAAGTTTGATATCGACAAGTTACGCGAGATAATGGGACATGCCAACGTGATGAGTCGAGGCTGGAAGCAGGTACTGGAGCTAAATAAAAGTCGTCCCTCCCTCTTTAACGCCCTGACCGACGGCACTATCTATTTGGGCGTGGCCAACGGCTTTCGCGGCACAAAGGAAGGGGCTGACTACTTTGATGAGTTGGTAGAAGAGATGGAATACAAAGCGGCCCAAGGTATTGGCACGTTGACCAATGAAGAGTATCGACTGCTCTTTGTCGGAGTGCCTTGTTATCCCATCTTCCGTCGCTTCAATGAACTCTTCACCACCCAAAATGGCACGTTTATCAACTCTACCTATTTATGGTTTGCCTCCGGCGGCACCAATACGGGCTTTGAGTACGACCTCGACAACCCACTGGACAGCCTGGCCGAAGGTATTCTAATCAATGTCCGCGATGCGATGGACAGCATGTTTTTCCAGGACAAAATACTCATTGAAATGCTCGACACCTACCATGCCGATGGCGTAGTTTACCACCCCATCAAGAGTTGTCGAACAACCTCAACCGGCATGGCCGACAACCGGCGCGCGCTTATGGCCGACCGCGACGTTCCCAGCCTGTTCATTGAGTCAGATATGATGGACCGGCGAGTGGTGTCTGAGGCCCAACTAAAAAATCGGATTGAGGCCTTCTTTGAAGGGCTGGCTACGCGCAAGCACCAGGCCGCCATCGAAGGATTTTAGATTTGTGGTTTTGGATTTTGGATTATTTGTAGCAATCAAAAATCTAGCAATGCCGGTTCAAATCTAAAATCGTAAATCTAAACTCCAAAATCGACAGAGGAGGTTATAAATGGCATACGCAGCCGGCGTGGATGTGGGTTCCACGCAAACCAAAGCAGTGGTTATTAACGAAGCAAAGGAAATTGTAAGCCGCGCCTTGACTGATACCGGGGCTAATGTAATGTTGGCCGCTCAAAATGCTTTTCAGCAATCACTGGACAATGCCGATATACGCGAAGAAGAGGTGGAGTATGTGGTCGGCACCGGCTATGGACGCTACAAAGTTACCTTTGGCAACACCCAGGTGACAGAGATCAGTTGTCACGGACGTGGCGCGGTCCACATGTTCCCCAACACCCGCACTGTGGTGGATATGGGCGGGCAAGACACCAAAGCTATCCGTGTCTCTCCTACGGGCGAGATTGTGGATTTTTGTATGAATGATAAATGCGCGGCAGGAACCGGGCGTTTTTTGGGCGCAGCTTCAGCCGCTTTGGACATTCCATTGGGTCAACTTGGTCCAACCGCCTTACGCGGAGAAAGACCGGTTAAAATCAGCACTACTTGCACCGTTTTCGCCGAATCAGAAGTACTCTCATGGCTGGGCAAGGGTAAGAAGATCGAAGATATTCTGCTCGGCGTCCACCAATCAATTGGGGCGCGCTCCATCGGTTTGCTCCGCCGGGTGGGGATTGAGGAAGAAGTGACCTTTACCGGTGGTGTGGCCCTTAACCTGGCAATGATAGAAGCCCTTAACCAGGGTATGGGACTAAAAGTAAATGTAAGCGAAGATTCACACTATATAGGCGCTTTGGGCGCTGCGCTGTTTGCGCTTGACCACATTTTGGCCAGCCGGATTCCGGTAAAGGCAATGGGAGCAGTATGATGATGTACACCGCAGGAATTGACGTAGGTTCAACTTATACTAAAGCTGTTATCTTGAGTGAAGATAATCAGATTGTCGGCAAAGCTATGGACAATACCGGCTTTAAGCTGACCGAAGTGTCTGAGAAAGTTCTTCACACAGCTCTGGTAGAGGCCGGCCTATCGCAGAAAGATGTAAACTACATTGTGGCTACCGGCTTTGGCCGGCATCAAGCCCGCATTAGCGATGTGCAGGTAACCGACCTGACCGCCAGCGCCCGGGGCGCAAACTTTTTCTTCCCTAACACCAAAACCATTCTGGATGTCGGCGGGCAAACTATGAAAGCCAGCCGGCTTGGTGACAGGGCCAAAGTAAAATCATTTCGACTAAATGATAAGTGTGCGGCCGGTACAGGCGCTTTCCTGGAGAAAACGGCCCGCTACATGGGCTATTCCACCGAAGAGATTGGCCCGTTGGTAGCCATTTCTAAAGAAGCAGTGCCCATTTCAGGCGTCTGTGCCGTATTTGCCGAATCGGAAGTGATCAATCACCTCTCAGAGGGTATGTCCCCATCTGACATTATGTATGGCGCAATTGTCTCGCTGGTGGGTCGCTCGGTGCAATTGATGAAGCGGGTTCGGATGGAGCCGGAATTCACCCTGATTGGCGGCATCTTACGCTTTGAGACAATGGCCGACGTAGTACGCGATACTTTGCAGACCGAAGTTAACGTGCCGGAAGGCGAAATGGTTCAGTACACCTCCGCTCTGGGCGCCGCTATCTTGGGGCACCAACGGTTGCGCAAATTGCGAGAATCCGGCGCTTCCGTTGAACATGTGGCAATTGCAGCTTGATGATGCAAAAGTAATTAGTAATTGGTAACTGGTAATTACCAATTACTAATTACATCTTTCTGCATGAGAATTGCTGAGGAGCAGGTCTATGTCTGACTCTGACCACAAAACTATCCCCGACAAGTCCCAACAGGCAGATGTAAAATCTCTGGGTCTTATTGTGGAGCTAGAAGCCAAACGTTTCTTTTCGGACGCGCAGCTTAAATCTGATCCGACCCTGGTTGCGGAAGGGTGGCAGCCTCGTTTCATTGGCGATGCTCGTCAAACCAAAGAAGCAATAGAGCTATATACAGAACTGGGTTTTGAAGTTAGAGCCGAACCGGTGACTGTTGAGGATATGAGCGATGACTGTTCAGATTGTCAGGTGTTGATACTGCTTCAGTTTAAGACAATTTATACACGTAAAAGAAGTAGGGAGTAAGAAGTAAGGAAGTAAGGGGAATTTACCCTACTCCCTACTTCCTACTTCCCAATTACACAAAAACTTCTCACCCAACTTGTGGAGAACATCAACAATGTCTACTAATCCGTTTGAAGTCTTTGTAGAAGAACATAACCACGGCCTGGCCGCTCTGGAAAAGATGGAACAAGGCGCAGATAGCCTGCGTGAAAACGGCTACTCTGCGGAAGCGTTGCGTCTGATCAAAGAGGCCAATGAATTCATTAAAACCGAGGTTAAAGCCCACAACCAGAAAGAAGAAGATGCGCTCTTTCCGGTTCTCAGCCCCCATATGCCCTCTCCCAGCATCATCGACGTAATTGTAGAAGAGCATAGAGAGTTGTGGGATAAGGAGGAAGACTTGCAGGGGTTGCTGTCTTCGCTGCTGGGCGACCATCAAGAGTTATGGGCCGAGGAGGATCGGCTGGAGAGTCTGCTAAACTCGCCCAACGCGGCGGATAATGCGGCAGCCATTGCCGAGTCGGCCTATAATATCATCTACATGTTACGGGATCATATCGACAAGGAAAATAATATTCTGTTCCCATCGGCTCAGTCTATTTTGAGCGAGATCGAGGTAGCAAAAGTGTCTGAATTGATGGGGCTATGATAAGGTGTATCTTGCCCGCGTTTTAATGACGCTCTAAACATATAGAAGAGACGGTCATTATGAGAAAAAGACATCAAAAGGTTATGTGTTACTTATTCCGTTTAGCGTAATTTTTCTGACATACTTTTTTCCCAATCTTAGACGATCAAGTATAATCAGAAACGATATTAATTGTTGGAGGGAGCAATGTACAAAACTATCAATT
>JAJRVO010000302.1 GCA_024277275.1 Chloroflexota bacterium | reverse complement strand
TGTCAGACGTTTTTCTCCAGCGTACCTGGCAGTCAAACTCAGAAAGACGTGACCTGCTTCTGGTGGAGCAGGCCCGGCACGGGGATCCAGACTTGCCCGGTCGGTTCGCGGTTTGGCTTTGGGCCAAACTATCTCATTGTGACTGAAAAACCACTTTCACGCAACGTGCCCCGACCTTTATTATATACAAGGTGATTTTTTGACAACGCATACAGCGCACGCGGCGAGTGTTACCGTGCAGTTCGATGACTTTTTCATCCGGCAGACCGGCTTCCTGGTGCAGGCCATCGACATTTTGGGTGATAACGGCCTGGAGCAAGTCCATTTCATAGAGCCTAACCAGCGATGTGTGGGCCGGGTTAGGTTTGGCCTGCTCAAGCTCATAGTAAAGTTCAGCCTTGCGTCGCCAGTATTCGATGCGGGCTTCCTTGGAGGACATAAACTCCTCAAAATAGACCGGTCGATATTTATCCCAGATACCGCCCTTGCTCCGAAAGTCGGGAATGCCGCTTTCGGTTGAGATGCCGGCTCCGGTAAAAACAACATTTCTACCGGCGTGAGCAACTTTTTGAGCAATGTGGGCTATGTCGTTATCCATCTTGAAATCTTCCTTAATACCGTCGCTGATTCAACGCCAACAACCGGCCCAATATCTCCTGCCGGGCCAACTCATTTCTGATCACTTTTTCATATGACAATGTTTATACTTCCTCCCGCTGCCACACCAACAGGGATCGTTACGCTTGAGTTTTTTGGACTTTTTGGGTTCGACCAACTTTGGTTTTGTTCCTCCACCAAATAACCGGCCTAACTTGCTCAGAAGCGACACTCCCGATTTGTTAGTATCCGGCACGGGTTTTAGTTTTCTGGGGGTGACTTGATGCCCCAGACTTGTTTCTAACTCGGCCAGAAAGGGAGCTTGCTTTTCCGGTTTATCCCACTCCTCATACAAGTCCACTAACCGCTCCAGGACATCGTCTCTATCTTTAAGTCCGGGTTGGGCCAGGGCTTGCAACAAAATGGCTTCGCCTGATTGATAATCTTTGGCTGAATCACGCCAGATATAATATTGGTCTGACCAGCCGATATAGGCCCAGCCTTCGTCGGGTAGCTTTTCAACCAATGCCCGGAAGACCGTTTCAGCTTCCTCCTGCCGGCCCAGATTCCACAACCCCTCTGCCTCAGCCCGTCTGAAATTGACGTAGTTATGGTCATCATCCGCTTCACCCGGAAATTGCGTGATGAACTCACGCACAAACCGGACCCGATGTTCATGATAACGTTTATCGCTCAGACCGGCGTTATGCAGCGCCATTTCCATATCAGTGAACCAATTGAAGACGTATTGGGTCAGGGGATAAGCCTCGTCAAAATCTTCAGTCGAACGCATCTCCGGCGTGGCCATTTGCTTGATCATGTCCCAGGCTTTTAGCCACACTTTACATCCGACTACCGGTTGTCTCAGACCATACATTACGGCGTAACCTTCTTGCATCAGGTCATCGAGTTTTTCATAGGGTTTCCTACCCATTATAAATTGCTCCCATCATCGGCTGTCATTGAAAGGTTAAGCTGACATCGGCGTCGTCAAAAGGATTTCGGATGGCGATTTGGGGCGTTTCCCCACTCCGACGAATCATTGGCAGTATGGCTAGATTTTGCTTGGCCAGGTCGTAGTCGGGTTCAATT
Source organism: Chloroflexota bacterium (assembly GCA_024277275.1). GTDB lineage: Bacteria > Chloroflexota > Anaerolineae > 4572-78 > J111 > JAJRVO01. The sequence continues at coordinate 12,038 of JAJRVO010000302.1, read as the reverse complement.
TCCAGCGCCCGCTTGAAAGCAGCTTCGGCTTCGTCATACTTCTTTTGCATCAGCAAAGCCAGTCCCAAATTACCTCTGGGTTGGGGCAGGCACTCACCCATTTCAATCACCCGGCGAAAGGCTTGTTCCGCGTCCGCCCATTGTTTCTGGTTCATCAATTGGGTGGCCCGAGCAAAGTGGTTTTGTTGTTCTTGCAGTTGCTCCAGGGTGAAATCTGGCCCGCGCATAGCGCGTTCTGACTCTGCCATCTCTTGGGTTTGGGCTAAGAGTTCAATGAATTGTTGGCGCTGCGCCGGGTCTTTTTCAAGTTCCACCGCTTTTTCAAGGTCGCGGGTTGCTTGCACCAGGCGCATGGTGTAGCGGCCAGTCATACCGCGATTGTACCAAAAATATGCCGGACGCGGGTCAATTTCCAGCAGTTGCGACAGGGTTTGGTAAGCGCTTTCAAATTGTTTAAGCATGGTGTAAGCGCTGGCTAAATATTCAAGGGCGTCGGCCCGTTTTTGAGATTTGGGCGGCGCGTCGAGCAGAACACGCCGGCAAGTTTGCGCCAATCCTTGATAATCTTGCCGCCTTATTTGCTCGTTAGCCTGATCGATCCAATTAATGTCCTGTTTTTTGAGAACAAATCGTTTTTTTTGCTTTGGGTTTCGCTTTCTTTTTCTTTTTGCCATACAACCTCCTATGATAATGTAATTTTCATCAAGAATATGTCATTTGGTATCCCGGTTGGCTTTGTGTTACAATATCCCGACAATATTTTTATGAATCAGGTAGAAAAGTTATGCCCATTACCATTGAAACCGTTACCCCGCAAAAAATCTTAGAACTGGCTCAAACGCTCTCCCCGGCTGACTTGCATTGGCTGCAAGAACAACTCAACCGGCTTTTGGAAGAGGACGAGCCGTTGCCGGAACAGGCCACCCTTGACGAGGCTATCGAACTATTCCTGGCCGATAAATGCAGCCTGGGCCGGGCGGCGGAGTTGGCCGGTGTGACCCGGTGGGATATTCAGGATATTCTAAAAGAACGTGGTATTCCGATTTATATGGGCGATACCGAGATGACACCGACCGAGATGGATGCCCAAATCGAACGGCTTGAGGCTATGGATTTGCTGTGATTGTTATCAGTGACACCAATATCCTTAGTTCGCTGGCCGCTGCTGAAGCGCTGCCGTTGCTTTTTCAACTTTTCCCCAAAGCTCAAATTCTCATCCCGCCTGCCGTAGAGCAGGAGTTGCAGGCCGGGTTGCAGAGAAAGCAGAGCCATCTGGATTCTGTTTTCCAGGCGTTAACCGCCGGTCATTTATCAGTCCGGTCCCTTTCTGCCAAAGAATCAGCCCTGGCCCAAAATCTGCCGCGCAAACTAAACACCGGCGAGTGTGAAGCGATTGCCCTGGCCCAAAGTCGTCAGTCGCCGCTCCTCAGTAATGATAAGCGGGCTATCCGTTACTGTCAACAAAACGGAATTGAGGCGCTGGATTTAGCCACGCTCTTAAATCTTCTCTGGGTCAGACAAATCACCTCCAAAAAAGAAGTGAAAGTAATGATCCACAAAATGGAAAAGACCGAAGGTTTAACGCTTAATCCGGCGCAACGACAGAGAGTCTTTGCCCCCCGCCGGCGTCGCCGCCGCAAATCCTAAACTCTCCGGCCCGCAGGCCAGTTCCATACTGCTTCATTCAGCCTTTATCCGTCAAACAACCCCAACTGCTGCGGCGAGTCATCCTCCATCCCGGCAGCGATGTTTGGAATTTTATTCTCTCGCCAAGCCGCGAAGTACGCCAAGTTTTTTATGGTTTTCTTGGCGGCCTTTGCGCCTTTGCGTAAGGCTCTATTCTCTCGCTAAGCCGCTAAGTGCGCTAAGGTTTTTATATTTTTTCTTCACATTTTGGCGTGAGTTTACTCTTCAAGATTATTTACTACTCGTGTAATACCTGTTTTTATGAGTACCTGCCCAAAGTTTATCAACAACCCCAATCGTTTATCGGCCAGTTTGAGATAGGTTAACAGTTGTTTTTTGTTAACCGGCGCGGTTTTCTCTACCGATTTTAGCTCGATAATGACTTTATCCTCAACAACTAAATCTGCCCTGTAACCGATTTCCAGTTTGACATCTTCATACACAACAGGGATAGGCTGCTGGCTGACCACTCGCAGGCCGCGTTTCTTTAGCTCATAGGCCAACATTGCTTCATAGGCCGACTCTAGCAAACCGGGGCCAACCTTAGTATGGATTTTGTAGGCGGCATCTACAATTTCTTTGGCAATTTCGTTTTCTGTCATAGTTTTATCTCTCGCAAAGGCGTGGAGTACGCCAAGTTTTTTATATTTTTTCTTTGCGGTCTTGGCGTCTTGGCGCGAGGTTTATTTTCTCTCGCCAAGACGCGAAGTACGCTAAGTTTTAAATTTTTTGCTTGGGTGTTTTGGCGCAAGTTCTAAAATAGCGGCATCTGTTTGCCTTTGTCTTCCCCTTTTTTCTTTTTTTTGCTTTGCGCCTTTGCGCCTTGGCGTGATTTCTTTTTTCGCTTGTCGTGCAACCCCGCCTTGACCTCCTCCTCATACCGTTGATGATTAAGCGCCAACAACCGGCCCAACACCTCCCGCCGAGCCGGCTCGCTGATGGTGTAGCGGAGACCTTGGGGCGTGTCGTGGAAATCGTGGCCCAAATCCAGATCAGCCCAGCCGTAGGCGACCGCTACGGCGGCGTCCATTTCGACGTGCAGTTCCCGCAGCCGGGCGATGTCGCCGGCGGTTTCGTCCGGGTTGTGGAAGCGGTTGTAGGTTTTGGTCAGCCCTTCCTGCCGGGCGAGCATCAGTTGGCGGCGGTGTTCATGGTAGGTTTCGCCAATAGTTTCGAGTTCAGGGTTTGGAGTTTGGGGGTCGGGGTTCGGGAAGGGGAAGGTCTCAAAGACGTCAGATGGAGTATATCGAAGGTCCCCTTTCAAAGACGAGCCGTATCTCCAAGCCCAATCAACATGAAAGTTCGACTGCAAAATTGCGAAAAAATCGCAGTTTTCAATGGCAAAAACACCAACCGCATGAGAAAAAACTATATCGGCGGGTTGAAATGCGAACGCACCTGTACGACTGGTCAGCGCGACGACTAATACTTTGTCCAACTCTTTAATTGCCTTGTATAAACCCGTAGCAGTCTCACCATAGCGCCACCAATATTTTTTTCGGCCTGTTCTTCTTTGCTTCATTCTCTGAGGATAAACCTTCTTGCGCACAATTTCTAAGCATTCTGGGTACTTTTCTGCTTCTTCAAGCGACCAGTCAAAAAAATTGATTACCCAACGATTGCACTATTGATCAGGATTACTATTGAGATCAGAGCCAATCAAATATGGGAACAATATATTACGATTGTCATGATTTTTTGCGACTAGTTTCTCTGCTTCTTCTGGTGGCATGGTAAAGCCTGTACCAACCAATGTGGAACCAATAAAGCATATGTCGGAATTTCTTATAAGTTTATTTGGTGGCCCTAACATTGGCATATCGTCTAGCATTGATGTAATTCTGGGAACTGGTTGATTGTCGAGAACATTCTGTCCTGAAAAATCCCCTTTGTGAATGTGAACGACACTCACGTGAACTGCCGCCATGCCTGGCCAAGGTTGAGCATTTGTCGCTCTAAAAATATGGCCCCCATTTAATGAAATGTAATCCAAACCAAGTTCTCGTGTATCACCCTGTGCGATTGAATTGGTTGAAATTAAACCCAAATTGCCGTTCACCTGCAATCCCTCAAATCCGCGCAAGAAAAAATAGGCGCAATAATCGGCTGCCCAATCGCTTGAATGCGTCCATCGTGTTTTTAAGAACTGTAGATATTCACCTCCAAAGGTTCGTCTTATCCTCAACCCCCCAATAAACGGCGGATTGCCTACAAAAGCATCGAAGCCACCACGCCTCTCGGCCAGAAAGACTTCAGGGAACTCCAACGGCCAGTGAAATGGACGCAACGTGCCTAAATCAGACTGTTCGGCCCGGTCGGGCGGCACGTCCTGTCCATCGCGGAAGGCCAACAGCAGGGCGGTCCGCAGATATTCCTGCTCATCTTTGCTCAGGTCGTTAAAGTAGCTGCCAATCAGCATATCCCCGCCCCGGCGCAGGTCGTGGGCGACGCGTTCCGCTTCCGCAAAGAGCAGCCGCTTGTGTTCTTGATCGACAATGCTGTTGACCGGCAGGTGGGCAATGTTGCGGCGTAGCTCTACCATCCGCTCAATCTGCGCCTTAATCGTCAGCGTCTCAAAACGGCGGTCACCCTCACCGGTTAGGTTCCAGGTGGTCAACTGGTCCAGGTTGACCCCCACCAGGGAGTCGCCGCACTTGAGGGCGTGGTCCAAAAAGGTAAAGGGGCGGTTTTTGTCCAACGTAATCAGCCACAGGGAGAGCTTGGCCATCTCCACGGCCAGGGGGTTTTTGTCCACCCCGTACAGGCAGCGGTCGGCAATCAGTCGCCGGGCCAGGGTGAGGCGGTCTTCGGTGTTGGCGGGGATGGCGGCGTCGGGGTTGTTGGTAAGAGCGCCTTCCGGGGTAATTAAAATCTCACGCAAAGCCGCCAAGTCCGCCAAGTTTTTTAAATTCTTTTTTTCTTCTTTTTCCCCTTTGCGCCTTTGCGTCTTGGCGAGAGACTCTTCAGCCAGTTCCCAGGCTTCGGCAAGTCGTTCGGAGAGGTAACGGCACGTCTGCACCAGAAACGCGCCCGACCCCATCGCCATATCGCAGATTTTGAGGTCGAGCAGGGCGGCGGGGGAGCGGAGTTGCCACTTTTCCTGGGGTTTGCCCTCGGCGGGGCCGGTGTAGACCAGGGGTTCCAGGGTGTGCTGGACAATCGGCTCGGTCAGTGATTTGGGGGTGTAGTGAGTGCCGGTGGCTCGACGCTCGGTGCCGGCGGTGACATAGACGCTGCCGGGCAGGATGACGACCGGATGGCCGAGGTCGTCTTCTCGGAGCAAGCCGGCAAAGTGGAGGACGCGGTGGTAGAGGGTGTCGTCGTTGCCGCAAGCGACTCTCAATTGTGAATTGTCAATTGTGGATGGTGAATTGCCGGAGGTGAGGGCTTTTTTGAGAGCATTGGCCGTGCGGCCTGTCTGGTCTTGCAGGAATTTTATGAGTTCAGCGGTGGGTTCAATCTCTCGCAAAGGCGCAGAGTCCGCCAAGTTTTTTAAATCATTTTCTTCTTTTCTTTGCGTCTTTGCGTCTTGGCGAGAGAATTCTTCCAACCTTTCCAACGGAATCTCCGGCTCTTGATACTTCTTCCCGGTCAGACCCAGCACGACGGTGTCGGCGCGGACGGCGGTGTGGTCGAGCAGGTTCTCGTAGACATAGCCGATTTGCTCGATGTCCAGAGCGCGGAAGCTGAGGCGGCGGGCTTCGGCGGGGCCGCCACCGGGGACGCGCACTTGCAGTAACTGCAACGCTTCCAGCAGGTGCAGCACGGTGCGGTTGTTGATGGGCAGGGGGTCGGCGGAGGTGGTCAGCCAACTGCCGGTTTTGGGTCGACCCTCCAAAAATGGAAAGCGGTCGGGGTCGAACAGGCTGCCGCCGTAGGCCGGGAGGCGCAGCCGGTCATGTTCGATGCCGCTGTGGATGGCCCGGAAGGCAGTCAACAGGCGACACCAGGCATCCAGGCGACGCTCGATCACTTCCTCGCCAAACTGGTCGGCGGCCTCGCGCAGTTGCTCTCGCAGGGTGCTGGCGTCGTAATACTGGTTGTAGAGGTCGTCATCCAGGGGGAACAGGCCGCGCTCCTCGGCGGAAAAGAGGAAGACCAGGCGCATCATGATGGTCAAGGCGGCTTCGTACAGTTCGGCCTCGCTCACGTCGGTCAGCAAGCCCGCCCGGTCTCCCGCAGCCCCCCCCTCAATCCCCCCCAAAGGGAGGGAAGTTTTTGCGGCGTCCCGGTCGGCCAGGTCAATGGCCTGCACCAGCACCTCAACCGCCCGGCGAACCTGGTAGCCCAACTGGTCGGTAACTTCGTGCTGCTCGTCCTGGCTTTGGGCCAGCATCGCTGCCAGGGTTTCGTCGTCGGCCACGGCAAAGAAGCGATGCACCCCCAACAGGCTGCGGAAGGCTCGCAGGGTAATTTTCTCTTCCAGCCACAACTCGGCGTACCAGGAGGTGAAGCCGGTGGTTTCGCCCCGGGGAGCGTTAACCAGCAGCCACTGCTCGCCGTTGGTCACCAATCCCAGCCGGACGCCGGTGGCGTGCAGCAGTTCCATCATCCGCATGGCGGGCGAGGCTTTCCAGTGGCGGTCTTTGAGCGGTTTGTCGAGGTCTTGGGTGGGGGGGGCGATTTGAATGAGGAGTCTGGCCTCACGCAAAGCCGCCAAGTCGCCAAGATTTTTATTTTCTTTTTTACTTTGCGCCTTTGCGTCTTGGCGAGAGTCATCAAAATCGGGATCGAGGATAACGAGGTCGGGACGGAGGGTTTCTTGTTGTTGGGCGATGGTAGCTTTGAGGGTCGGCGGGATGGTTTGACCCTCGGCCAGAACTTCGGCGGGGAGCGCCAGGGTTTGTTCCAGCACGTAACGCACCCAGGCGTGATGAATGGCCGGGTCGGGTTGCAGGCCAAACTGGTTATCCAGCCACTCTTCGTAGGCCAGGCGCAACTCGCGCCGATGGGCCGGGTCGTCCTCATCCAGCCCTTGCGGGAAGACGCGCAGCAGCGCCGGCATCGACAGGAACGGGCCGGATATTTCTAACAGTGATAGCCACTCGGCGTGGTGTCGGGCAATGGACATAAATATTTCTCCATATTTATGAGGAGTGAGGCACGCCCCGTGCCGGATGGGATGACGTAAACATCGCCGCACGTAGGTGTGCTGTCTCCTCTAAGCTAACCAACCTCGATCAATCTCAATTAACCATTCTTGACCAAACTCGTAATTTTGAAAACTTGAATACGCATAATTTGCCGGTTGTTCTACCAGACCGCTTCTGATAGGATTGCGATGAATGTAATTAAGTTTTTGTCGCAGAAAGCGCTCGGTATACACATTTTCATCCCAATAACTGTCCTGCCAAACTTTGTTATTGCTTCGCCCGGTTTCTCGACCGGCTTGTTCAAAGGCAGTCACCCACTCGGCAATATTCTCCACTTTGGCCTGCCGGATGATGCGCTTTGAGGTAAATGTTTTGTAATCTCGCATAATGTCTGAAACGGTCGCTGTGCCATACGGCCAAATAATGAAGTGAATGTGGTCGGGCATAATAACGTAACCGAGTAATTTGAATTCTTGTTGGTAGCGGTAGAAATTGATACTATCCAGCAAGGGAATGATAAAGCTCGAACGGGTGAAGATAGGCAAGCGATTATAGATAATGGTGGTGATGTAGTAGATGTGGTCTTTAATGTGAAATCTTGGTAAGTTTATGTCGTTTGCACGTGGGTGTGCTTACTCATCATATATTGTTGACACGTGGGTGTGCTTACTCATCATATATTGTTGACACGTGGGCGTACTTACTCCTCATCATCAAATTGATTCCGAAGTGATTGCACAAGATGGTCCGAATCAAACTTTGTGGTTTTGCGGAGGTCCTCTGAATAATCTGAGACACTCTTCCTTTCCAGGTCAAGCAGATAGGCCAGGTCAGCCGCTCGATAGCAGATTTGCGTGACCAATCTTTCAATTTCGGCCTCAGATTTTAGACCTTCCTCCACCGCATCCATAATAGAGTAACGCACCCCCCGCCTGAAGGACTCGGCAGCATTGGGAGCATCGACAATATCTTTGGCCCTGGTGTATGAGACCCGAAAACGCTCGGCAATCTCTTCATCGACCTCTAACGCATCGGCTAACTCTTCAAGCGACCAGCCCTCACGCTCGGCTTGCTCCAAAAACCGGACATCCTGGGGCATCAACTCTTCAAAGCGAACATGTCCAATACCCAGGTGGTTGGCGTAATTGGCGTAGCTGTAGCTAAACGTTTCGGCAGCTAACAATTTTTCTAGGTTCATAAAATGCTCCTAAAAATACGTACTATCAGTGTATCCAAAAATTGAGGGGCCAGTACGTCCACGTGCGGTGTTATTCAGCACGTAGGCGTGCTTCACTCCGCAAAAAATTAGACATACTGACCATAATTTAGTGGCCCAGACGTTCGGGAACCAGAAATGTAACGGCCACCGGAAATAGCCGCGCCTCCGGATCTGCAAAGCGAGCTCTGATCAAGGCGGTTTCCTGTTCGATTTCAATCGGTATCTGCTCCAAACGGTGGCGCAGGGCGATGATGTTGCGGTCGTACTGCTCTCGCTCCGGGCGGTCAAAAAGCTCCAACTGCTGGTACTCCGGCTCGGTCAACTCGGCCTCGATGGTCCGGGCCAACTCCTTCAAAATAGCGGTGATGTCGGCGGCCTCTTTGTCAGCCCGGTAGGTCAGGAGCTTGACCAGACTGCCCATCCGGTTATTCATCCTGGTCTCTAATGATTGCACCAGCGCCGGCTTCAATTTGGGCCACAGGTTAGCCAGGCGTTGCTTGACGCTGTCTGACGGCTGGCGGGGCAAGGCGGCGGCCAGGACATCCGTGACCTGACCCACATTCATTCGCCGGAAACGCCCTTCTCTGATTTCGCCTCCGGTCGTGATAATCTCTTCGTGCAGGCGTTGGCTGTCCCCGCCAATCACTACCAGCCGGGCGTAAGCAATCAGGGCCGGCGTATCCAGCACATGATTGGGTACAAGCCGGGCCGTGACCCGGTGCAGGCGTTTGTTGCCCTCCCGCGACCAGACCTCGGCCCGAAGCAGGCGCAGGCTCATCTGCACCAGGATGTGGTTGAGATGAACCAGTACCAGGTCGTCCCGTCCCCGCACCAGGTTGTGGTCAAAGACAATGGGCCGGATTTCGCCGGTGTGGGGATGGGCCAGCCCCTCGATGCAGCGCGCCCAGCTGCCCTTGAGCGGCGGCAGATTAAAGACCGGACAGGTCCGGCGCTGGCCGGTGGGGTCGGGCCAGATGCCTTCTACCTCGGTTGGTTGCAGCGGCTGCTGCCCGGCCAGTTCCAGGGCGATTTCAACCACGGCCTGCACATTCTCCGGCGAGAGGCGCAGGGTATGTTGGGTTTCTTGCAGTTGGTCGTGGAGTTTGGCAATCTGCTCCCGCAAGTCTCGCTCAAACTTCAGTTGCTTGCGGATCGGCTCGGCGCTCCGTTCAGCCTCGTCGGTGTGTAGTTGGCGACGGCCTCCCAACATGGCCGCCTCGACCTGCTCGGCAATGACCGGCCCGACCTTGCCTAAATCTTCTCGAATCTGGTCAATCTTCAACGCGGCGATCATCAGAAATTCCAAATCGGCTTCCAACGCGCTGGCGGCGATGTCCTGACCCTGCATCCGTTTCTGGTAGCCTTGACCGACAAAATGGTAAATCAGGGGGGAATGGTTCTGGCCGTGACGGTCAATTCGCCCGTTGCGCTGCTCCAGACGGTTGGGGTTCCAGGGGATTTCTATGTGGATCAGCCGGTGGCAGTGGCGTTGCAGGTCAATCCCCTCGGAGGCGGCATCGGTGGCTAACAGTATCCGCACCGGGCTGTCATCAGGATGGGCTAGAAAGGCCGCTTTGACCTGCTCTCGCTTCTCCGGATCCATCCCGCCGTAGAGCGTCTGGAGCCGGCCCCCGGTGGTAAAGCCCTCAGCAGCCAGCATCATTTGCAGCCAATTCTGCGTGGCTCGATACTCGGTAAAGATGATGACTCGCTGGTCTGACCACTGGCCGTTGGGTTTGATGGTCTGGTGCAGCCAGTCGATCAGGGCCTGGGTTTTGCTATCGGGCCGGTGCGAGGCTTTCTCGGCCCAATCGCGCATCTTATCCAGTAAATCCTGTTCCCCCGGCGTCGGTTCCCGAAAGAGACGGGTCGAGACTTCAACCGCGTCGCCGGTGGCTTCCTCATAAATGTCATCCTCGGCATACTCCTCCTCAACCCGGGCGATTTGCTGACGCAGAATACCAAACGATGGTTTCCGCAGCGTGGCTCTGGCAGTCTGAGGTCGGGTGGCCGAGGTTAGCGAATTCAGATGTTGTTCCAATGTCCCGGCAAAGGCAGCCGGGGACGAGAAAAGCCGTTTTTTGAGCAGTTTTAGTACAAATTCGGTGGCAAACTTTTCGGTGGCATTGGCCGCATTTTTCTGGCGCAGTTGGGTGTACTGTTGCAACCAGGTGTGAACCTGTTTTTCTTCATCGGTATAACCTACCTCAATCGCCTCCAACTGGCGCGGCGGAAAGCGGGGGCTGCCATCCCAACGAGGCGGCAGTTCCACCTTCAGTCGGCGGACCATAATTGCTTGCAGTTGCTTGCGGTCGGGGGGAATACCCCGGGCAAAACGCTGGTTATCAATCAGTTCCAGTAGGGCCGAAAAACTCTCGGCATAGCCGTTATGGGGCGTAGCGGTGATAAAGAGTTTGTGTTCAAAGTGGGGGGTGAGAGTGCGGATGGCCGCTGTCCGCAGCGAGTCGGTGGCGTAGCGTCCCCGGCCCGAGGGGGCCACGTTGTGAGCCTCATCCACCAGCAGCATGTCAAAGCGGCGGGGATAGATGGCTTCACCCTCGGCAGGCAGCGCTTCCCGAAACAGACGCATCGGTCGTTCTCGTTTCAGGAAATCAATCGAGGTAATCAGCCGGGGGAAGTGCGTCCAGGGATTGACGTGAATGCCTCGCCGTCGCCGGAGGGTCTTCATCAAGGCCGAGTCGACAATGCGGAACTCCAGACCAAACTTCTCTCGCATCTGGTCTCGCCAGTGGATTTGCAGCGCCGCCGGACAGACAATCAAGATGCGCCGCGCCCGGTGACGAATGAGGAGCTCCTGCGTCACCAGGCCGCTTTCAATCGTCTTCCCCAGGCCCACATCATCGGCAATCAATAGGTTGACGCGGGGCATCTGGATGGCTCGCACCAGGGGGTCAAGCTGGTAATCTTCAATGTCGATCCCGCTGCGAAATGGGGCTTGTAAGGATCGCATGTCGGCGGAGGAGGCCGCGCCCCAACGAACGGCGTCCAAAAAGGCATCGAGGCGTTGGGGAGAGTCGAAGCCGGTGGACGGCTCCGGCAGTACCACCCGGTCGTAGGTGTGCGCTCCCGGCTCAAGTTCCCAGATGACCTGCAACTCTTCGCCCAGGGCGTCATCTTCCACGGAGGTCAGGGAAATAAGATGCTGCAATCGTTCAATGCCGCCAGGCAACGTTGCGGGGGGTAAGGCGCTTTTGACAATCTCATTAACAACATAGCGTCGCTGTCGAACTTCAACCAGTTGTCCTTGTTCAGGTACGTTAATGGTACTGATATCGTTCATAGCGTGCCCTTCGTCGTTGAAATGAAAAACGCCACCCATTTGACCAGGTAGCGTGCTTGGAGTACGATAACATCGTAATCCCGGCTGGGTGGCAACCTCGCCTGGTCCGGGCCAAGCTCCTCGATGGGACCGAGGGGCTTTTTGTTTGGCTCGACCTTGTTTTAGGAACCGGGATTAAATAACTGTCTCATTTCAGAGCGCAGTAAATGGTAATTAGTAATTAGGGATTGGCTTAATAACCAATTACCATTTACCAATTACAATGTTGAGGGACAGTTATTTAATTCTCATTACTTAGTATATCACAATTACAAGATAGCTGACAATCTCAAAGGGGCTTGACGCAATAGAACAAATGTGCCATAATGCGAAATAGGGGTCGCACAAAATAGCTTTGCGAGACTGAAATCGGGCAATGATGTCGCAAAATGGCCCGTTTGGGGGGGCCTTAACTGAGCTTTTTTACGTCGTATAACGCCTGAAACGAGGGATGCACTATGGTTAAAACCAAACCTTTTCTCGAATATCTGCGGACGCAAGACAAAGCGGACAACACCATCGCCGGTTACAAGCGGGATTTGGCTCACTTCATCACCTGGTTCGAACAGACCAATGGTCGCCCGCCGGAGCCGGTCAGGGTGACTCCGCTGGATGTTCGAGAGTATCGCCAGCATCTGCATATGATTAGACGCTTGAAGCCGACCAGCGTGAATCGGAAATTAGCTGCGCTCAGGGCTTA
>JAJRVO010000301.1 GCA_024277275.1 Chloroflexota bacterium | reverse complement strand
TTTATTTTTCGTATATACCTTGACATCCTTTTCTAAGCGCGTTATAATAATTATGTCAATAAGTATAAATGAACAATTTTTGGAGGTGAAACTATGGCAGACACACAACCCCCTCTTTTTCCGCAGCGAGGCGTTAAGGGGCAATATGGCCCCCCTATTTCGCAAATAAAATCTATCGACTCTAATTCATCGCTGGCTCTTGTAGCCAGCGCTTATTATGACCATATGGTCCGGCAGGGATTTTCTGAACATACCGTCAAAGCCTTTGCCGGTGATCTGCGCCTGTTACAAAAGTATTTTGGCGGGAGCATGGTCATCAGCAAGCTGGGATCCAAAGACCTAAACGACTTCTTGACCTGGTTGCTGCATTACCGGGGCGTTCCGTGCAGCCCCAAATCTTATGCCCGGCGGGTAACGACTCTTAAAAACTTTTTTGGCTGGTTAGCCGGCATTAAGGTGGTTCCCTTTGACCCGGCGGCGGCAATTGTGCATACCAGGGCCAAGGCCCCTCTCCCCTTATTTGTAAAGGATGACGAGGTAGAGAAATTAATGGATGCCGCCGAAAAGAAATTGAACGGCTCCAAACCCGACCCACGCGCCTACCTGCTGGTTCACCTCATTCTGCAAACCGGCATGAAAAAGTCTGAATGTGTCGGCATTGCCCTGCGCGATATTGATCGCTCCGGCCCGGAACCCAGTGTCCTGATCCGCTACAGTAATCCCCGTATGCAGCACAAAGAGCGTAAATTGGCCTTTGCCAAAGAGCTTTTGCCGGTTCTTGATCAATACCTTGAAAAGCACCAACCCCGGGAGAATCTTTTTGAGTGCACCCCCCGCAATCTGGAATACGTTCTGGCCGACGTCTCGGAAGTGGCCGGTTTACCCCAACAAGTTTCGTTTGAAATGCTGCGCTGGACTTCAGCCTTACGTGATTTTAGAGACGGTATGGACCACGACCATCTGCGTAAAAAAATGGGGCTTTCCAAAATTACGTGGCGCGAAACTTCTGAAAAGTTAGCCAAACTGGCCGACCCCGGCCTATAGTACACGTCTCATCCTTTGCGTAATACGTAAAACTCTTGCCGATTACGCCGTAACTGCCGCAATTATGTGTCATTCGCAATAATTCTTAACACCAAGAACACAAAGTAGACACAAAGTTCACAGAGTTTTTCTTTGTGTTCTTTGTGAATCCTCTGTGTACTTTGTGTTTTAATATTTTGGTTGCGGACAAAACTGCGTTATAGTATTACCTCGCAACATTTGCGTTATCCGCGAGAATCATTTGTTCATTGTTAATTGCTCATTGTTAATTTGCGGCTTGCCGCGCTATGCATTACGCCATAAACCATCTTCCCAAATCCCCGCCGAGATTTCCAAATTTATCCAATTTCATTAAAATCAGATTTACTAAAACTTACTGTCGTGTCTCATGGCCTAATTTTGATATGCTCATAAGGAGAGTAGATTTATGACAAACGATAACCATAACATGAATTTTGTGTTTTTTGCTGTCATTGGCACAGTATTAGTAGTCGCTGTGGTTGGCGTTTTACTCTGGCTGCAAAATCGTTCGTCTGATAGTTTTGCTTTTGATAGCAGCCGTCGAGAGCGGTTGATTACCGCAAATGCGGATGTTATTGACGCTATTAACAAAGGTGGGTGTATTGCCTGCCACACCATCCCCAACGTGCCTAATGCTATTGGACAGGTAGGACCAAATCTATCCAACATTGGCGTAGACGGGTCTACTCGTCGAGAGGGTTACAGCGCGCAAGAGTATATCCGCGAGTCTATTAAAGAGCCTGGCACATTCACCGCGCCTGAGTGCCCAACCGGTCCTTGTCCCGCCGGGGTGATGCCACAAATAGAATTAGAGGAAACTGAGATAGAAGCGATTGTAGAATATCTTACTATGTTGGGTGTGGGTCAATAAAGGAGTTTGTAGAGTTTAGAGTTTGGTGAGTTTAGTGAGTTAAGAAATTACAGTAAAACAGCCTGTTTTATCGTCAATACCGGCTTGAACCGGCTAACAAACAACATGTTAACTCACTCAACTCCCTGAACCCATAAAACTCTATAAACTTGATACGTGGCTCAAATGAAAAACGACCAAAAATTACGCCCGTTGCATCAACGCATTATCAATTTGCGCCGAGTCGCCCCATTGGTAATTTTGGCTTTGGCAGGGCTGCATCAATTAACGCTGTGGACCTTACAGCCCTGGGTATCGCCCGTTTACCGGCGCTGGCTGGCCGTGGCGCTTTACGGATTATCCGGTAGTTTGGCAGTTTGGTTTGTTCTGGATTGGCTGGCAAAAAAGATAGCCCAGCACGAGCAAACCGAGGCCGACCTGAGAGCGGCCCATGAGAATCTGGCCGAAAACCATCGCCAACTGCTGGCCGTACATGATATTGGCTGCGAAATTGCTTCGGCGTCTGAGATGCAGCAGGTGTTGGACTTGGCCGCCCGCGCTCCAAGCCACCTGACCGAAGCGGTGGGGTCTACCATTATTACTTTTGACGACGACCGCGACCGCCTTAAGCTGGATATGGCCTGGGGCTTGAGCGACGCTTATTTGGGCGGTTTGCGTCAGCGTATGGAGGCCGGGGTTTCTGCCACTCGCTGCCAACAATGCACCTCTCTTAAGGCCCACCTGTCTATCGATTGCCCCCTGTTTGTGGGTATGGAAGAATTGGCCCGGCACGAAGGCGTCAAATCTCTGGTATGCCTGCCCCTTGTTCGCAACCAGCAACGAGACGGCATTATCAGCGCCTATTACCCCTCTCCCAACGGCCCGCCCGAAGAGCAAATCCAATTGCTGAACATTGTGACCACCGAGATTTCATCCGCCCTGGATAGGGCGCGTCTGCAAACCAGCCAGATGGCCACCCTCTATGCCGTAGAAAATTTAACCCAAACTCAGCACAATCTGGACGACCTGTTGGCCCAGGTGTTAGAAGCTACCCTGTCCGGCTGGGACGCCTGCGGCGGGGGCATTTTGCTATATGACCAGGCCGACGCCGCCTGGCATCATTGGACCCAGCAAGGTTTGGGCGACACCCCCAACCATCCCCACTTTGAATTGGCCGTCCGCCTGGCCGAAGAAGCTCGACAGCGCAGGCAACCCATCCTGATCCCCGATATGTCTCAATACCCGGCCTGGAGTCTGGCCGGTGATGGCGGCCCGGATTCGGCGGCGGTAGCCCCGCTTATTGCCAGCAATCAGTTGTTAGGCGTTCTGGTGATGATGGCCCAAAAGCCCAATCTCTTTCAACCGCGTCAGGCGTCTTTCTTCTCGGCTATTGCTCATCAGGCAGCCCTGGCTATCAACAATGCCCAACTTTATGCCAGAGTGCAGCAGATGGCTATGTTGGAGGAGCGATACCGCCTGTCCCGCGAAATCCACGACGGTCTGGCTCAAACCCTCAGCTTTCTGGGCTGGCACCTGGACCACCTGACAACATTGCTGACCAAAGGTCAACTGGACAAGCTGGCAGATGAGTTAGCCACCGGACAGCATATGGTGCGCGAAGCTTACATGAACGTGAGAGAGGCCATTGACGGTTTGCGTTTGCCCGGCGAACATAAGGGCATAACAGTCGCTTTGCAAGAACAAATAGTTGATTTTGAAGAGCGCACGGGCATTGAAACTTCACTTGAAATAAACGCAGAGCCGGAATCGCTACCGGCGGAAACAGAGCTTCAGTTGTTACGCATTGTTCAAGAGGCTCTGGTTAACGTGCGTAAGCACGCTTGTGCCCAACATGTCTGGGTCCGATTGAACGATGAGACGTACAATGATAGGTTGATCCTGACCATTGCCGATGACGGCTGCGGTTTTGACCCGGCCCTGCCCCGAGGGCGCAAGCATTTGGGTATGTCCACTATGCGCGAGCGCGCCCAGAGTCAAGGGGGAGATTTTAGCGTTGTCACCGGCCCCAAGCAAGGCACTCGCATCAGGGTGACGTTGCCTACTTAGAGCGTGTTTCTTAAATCGTGTGGGCCAGACCGCAGAGGTTTCTGAAGCCGGTTTTAACTGTAAGTCAGGTTCATAACCGGGGCAAATTCGCTTAAAAATGTCTCGCAAAAAACCTCTGCGGTCTTTAAGAAACACG
>JAJRVO010000300.1 GCA_024277275.1 Chloroflexota bacterium | reverse complement strand
CCTTTAGTTCGAAATTGGCTTTGCGTCCAGGGAGCCGAGCCGACCATCAACCTGATTTCTGATTTCAGGGGGAGTGGAGAAATTGTGAAGCGGCTTGTGTCGATACCGGCTTGAACCAGAAAAACATTGTCCAACCCCCAGTCTTTGAGACGGTTCAAGCTGCGTTCGTCGGACACGGCGATAGCGGCCAATGAGGAAAAGAAAGCCAGATTTGGCCGTCGCTGGCTTACTCCGCTGCTAATGGAATAAATAACCGGGCGTTTTAACCATCGTACAATAGGGAAAGGGAAGGCGTCTGGATTGTATATGTGGTGGATATCCATATTTACTTCCAGAGTGCGCAACTGCTTCAGTTTGTGGAACCCAAAAGCCAATCGAGGAAGATAGATGGGTGAATGTTGGTTAGGATTGAGATAAACTAGCTCGCCCCCAAAGTGATTGCGCAACGCTGCAATTTCTTGGGATAGCGCTTCGCAATCCGGCATTTTGGGAGGGAACACGGTGAGGTGGTAGAGAATCTTCATTGTCAGCCCAAACTGGCCGAATTAAGCAATTTGGAGCAAGCAGACAAAACCCGCTCGTTTTGCCCTCCAAATCGCCCCCGCAAACCGTCGACAAGCCCTAGCCAAACAGCCTGGGCTGTCGCCAGATTGCCGGTTATAAATAATTTTAACCACAGGGCCAGACTGTAAGACGTCCAGAAAATGTGAAACAGAATCTTGAACTTGTAGGGTGAATTGCGGATAAAAATAAAGCGATTACGAACAATGTAATAGACAAAAAGTGTGTCTCGTAACCTGGAGGAACGACTCAATGTGTGGAAGGCCCTTGTTCGGGCGTCAATGACGCTCAAGTAACCGTGCTGTTTAGCCCGCATACACAGGTCGGCCAACTCGGTGCTAAAGAAGTAATCTTCGTCTAAAAAGCCCACCTTGCGGAGAACCTCGGCCTTGATAATAACCGCCGTTCCTGATACATACTCAACCGTGCGAACAGGGTCGCCAGCGGATAAAGTCATAATTCGGGTGTGGTGATGTTTAATGGGGTTTTTCCCACCCGCAGACAGCAGCTTGTCCTCTTGTTCGGCATCAAACAGCAGCGGGCCAATAACTCCAAATTCTTCATTTTCCTGAAGTGTTTCTAGCAGATTGATAACATCCCGTTCTCCGATGAAAGCGTCATTATTCAGCAGGAGAACAGGCGCATCTCCTTTTGAGAGCGCTTCAGCAATCCCCCGATTGGTGCCGCCGGAGAATCCCAGGTTTTCTGCATTGCAGATCAGATGAACATCGGGGCGCTGTCCGGCAATCGCCTCAACATCGTTTCCAGCGGAAGCGTTATCTACCACAATTATGGCTGGAGTAAGATGCTTCCAGGAGTAAATACTTTTAACGCAGCGGATGGTATCATCGGCTGCGTTCCAATTTAGAATGACAATGGCCAGTTCCATATCTCTCAATCTCTCAAAACAAGTTTGACGCGGCAGACATTCTAACATAGGATAACGGCGCAAGCAAAGCATCAAAAATATCGCTTAACTATGAAAATCTTACACCTTGTCCATCAGTATTTGCCGGAACAAGTCGGCGGCACCGAATTTTACACCCATTGGGTTGCCCATCGTCTGGCCCGGCGTAACCATCAGGTTGATATCTTTTACCGACGTTATGCAAGCGGAACGGGTTTGAATTCTCGTTATGATGATGACGGCGTGCGGGTTTGGGCGGCCTGGTCGGGGGAAATGTCGCCAAACAAGCGGTTTATGGCGACATTCAGGCAGAACCATATTTTTGATGCCTTCTGCCGGGTTGTCGACCAGGTTGACCCGGAGTTGGTTCATATCCAGCATTTAATGGGGTTGCCTGTTGCCGTGGTTGATTACCTTTGGCAACGGAACATACCTTTTATCATCACTTTGCACGATTACTGGTGGGTTTGCGCCAATGCTCAATTGTTGACCAACTACAGCGGGCAATTGTGCAACGGTCCCCAGGCGTATCTAAATTGCGCTCGTTGCGCTTTGGCTCGCGCCGGGAATCCTAACCTGTGGCCCATCCTCCCGGCAATGGCCGGCCCGTTAGCCTGGCGTAACTATCTCTTGCGTCGGGCGATGACTAAGGCCCGCAAACTGATTGCCCCAACCAGGTTTGTGCGCGACTGGTACGCGGCGTATGGCGTTTCCACAGAAAAGCTGCAAGTTATTTCACACGGTCTCGATACATCTTTGAGTTGTCCCCGGCAGGAACAAAAACCGGAAGCGCCTTTGCGTTTTGCCTATATTTGGGGACTCTCGCGGCAAAAGGGTGTCCACGTTTTACTGGAGGCTTTTTATGACATAGAAGAAGGCGCGGAACTGTGGATTGCGGGGGATGAGTCGACTGACCCTGACTACGTATCTATTTTGCGTAACCTGGCTTCGCCCGGCGTGCGCTTTTTGGGTAAGTTGACCCGCGGGGCAGTGTGGGAAACGCTGGCGCAAGTGGATGTGGTCGTGATGCCCTCGTTGTGGTATGAAACGTTTTCTTTTATTGTGTCTGAGGCTTTTGCGGCTGGAGCGCCGGTGGTGGCTTCTCGGTTGGGGCCGCTGGCTGACAGGGTTAACGATGGTGTGGATGGTCTATTAGCTCCACCGGGCGACCCGCAAGCTCTGCAAAGCGCATTACTCAGGTTTTTGCAGGAGCCGGAATTACTTGGCCGATTGCAAGAGGGTATTAAGCAGGTACGCACGCTTGACGACCACGTTACGGAGATTGAGTCGGTCTACAGGGCAGCTTTGGCCCATACGGCATCATTGTGATCGCTTTTACTTCTTGTGTCTTTCCTCCATAAAAATATTATCCAGTTCAAATAGTAGCTCTTCTGTACGGGCCAGGAGTTCCCACCCTTCGTCGTCATCGCTTTT
>JAJRVO010000299.1 GCA_024277275.1 Chloroflexota bacterium | reverse complement strand
CCTCCGTTGATGTTTTGGGCGTTGCGGCGCATCGCCAAAGTGGAGCGAGTCAGCCCCAATTCTTTGGCCCGCTCGCTTACTTCCGGATGGCTGATGTCGCACACCGTCCGCCCCCCAAGTTTGGATAAGATACGGGTGGTAAGCCCTACCTCAACCATCCGTACGTCGGTAACAATGGTGCAGCCCCGGCGCAGCGCCTCCAGCCCGGATTGAATGGCCTGGGAATGAAAACGGACGATATCCTGAAAATCAAAATCGGCGGTGGCGTGGATAACGCGCACCACTACAGCCAGTTCTTCTTCTGAAAAATTATGCGCGTTCATCTCGGCGCGAATGATGCGGAAACTTTCTTGTTCAATCTCGTGGGGTAACATTTAACAATTCTCCTCTGGTGATGTGGGTTGGGTTGAACGATAGAGAAACCCAACTGTTGGGTCTCATACTTTGACCCAACCTACTATTTTCATTCTTGGTGATGAGCCATAGGCTCGTGTTAACTCGAGCTATTGAGCATATATTTGTTGGCATATCCACGCGGCGTCACCATCTTTCCGTCTTGTACGTAAGTGCGACTGTTGCCGACGATAATGGTTGTCACCATATTGACCTCTGCCTGGGGCAGATCGGCCAGGGTGATGATTTCTACCTGTTGCTTGTCTCGATAGGCGGCGCGAACAATGCCTACCGGCGTTTCGGGCGGGCGATGGCGAGCCAGGATATCGCAGGTTAACTCAAATGGTTCAACCCGATTGCGGCCTTTGGGATTGTACAGGCACAAAATAAAATCTGCCTCGGCGGCCAGGTCGACCCGGCGCAAAATCTCTTCGCGGGGCGTTAACTGGTCGCTCAAGCTGATGGCGGCAAAGTCGGTCATCAGGGGCGCGCCCAACAGGGCGGCGGCTGCGTTCAGGGCCGATACGCCGGGGATAATCTCGACAGGCAGGTTAGCCTCGCCTCGCTCACAGAGAACCTCGTAGACCAGCCCGGCCATGCCGTAGACTCCGGCGTCGCCGCTGGAGATCAGGGCGACTCGTTTGCCCGTTTGCGCCTGGTCAACAGCCTGGTTGACCCGGCTAACTTCCTGCCGCATCCCGCTGCCTTCACGGGGAACGTTGGGGGCCAGGCCGGCAATTAAACGCAGGTAGGTTTTGTAGCCAAAGATAACGTCGGCCTCTTCGATGGCTTGCCGGGCAGCCGGAGTCAGGTGAGCCGAGTCGCCCGGCCCTATACCAACCACTTGGATTTTGGATTTTCGATTTTCGATTTTGGATTTTAGGCTTACAGCCACGGTGACGTTGGGGAATTTTTGTTTCTCTACCAGCAAGGTATCACTATTGGCCGCCAGTAACGCTGCCGGTTCGGCGACGCCGGGTACGCCCAATGCGCGCTGCGCCCACTCAGAGGGGTTGGGCAAATCGGTTACTGTGGCTATTTCCCGGCGACTGAATATCCGTAGAGGCCAGTTGCGTTTGTCGCACGTTTCCAAAAGACCGGCTTCATCGGCTTTATCCTCAATTGTGGCAAGCTGGGCCACGCTGCTCAATTCCAGACCGGCCTCTGTTAGCGTTTGGTCAATAGCCGCCTGTATCTCCTCTGCCGGCGTGCCGCGATTGCAACCCACGCCCACCGCCAAACAAGGAGGATGATAAATGACCGAGCGAGGAATCGCCTCCAATAATTCCGGCGACACTTGTCGAAAGGTAATGATTATAGCTGCCGGTGGAGATGCTTCTTGCAGGGCGGCTATTGACGGAAAACGAATCAGGTTAGCGGGGGGAGGATCAAGCTGCCAATTTTCCTCGCCCGCTTCTTGCACAACCCCAACGGTTTCGCCATTAACCAACGCGGCGCTAACGTCGGTCAAATGCTCGCTTCGGTTGATGACCCAGCCCTCTTCTCGACCCAGCAGGTCCACAGCCGGTAGCCCCTGCGCATCGCTGGCGGTGGTCAACACCGGCGTTCCCTCCAGTAAAGCGGCTGCGCGGCGGGCCAATTCATTAGCTCCGCCTTTATGTCCGCTAAGCAGGCTGATGGCGTGCTGCCCGCGCTCGTCCATCACTACCACGGCCGGGTCGGTGTGTTTGCTGCGGAGCAACGGGGCCAAGTCGCGGACTACGATGCCGCTGGCCATGATGCAGATCAGGGCATCGTGTTCCTGAAAGGCAGATTGGAGGGTTTGTCGAACTGAGGTAGTGTAGGGCGTAATGCTTTTATTCGACTCGGTCTCTACAAATCGAGCCGGGGCGTACAGGATTGAATTGGGCAAGGCGGCCTGTAGTCGTCGCCCGGTTTGGGTTCCGTTGCGGGTCAAGGCGATAATGGCCGTGGTTGGCTGCCGCCCGGTTTGGGCCAGAGCCGCGCCGTACAAATGGGAATCCTGGGCGACTTCGCTTTTGGCCTCGGTTTTGAGGGCCGGGCTGACAATAATTAAGGCGTGGTGGGTAATTTCTGCCGCTTGCACTTGTCCGGCAATATTTGCCAGCGTGCCGCGTATAATCAACTCGTCGGGCCAACTGGCCCGAAAAACCACGGCGATAGGGGTGTCGGGGGTGTAGCCCGCCTCTTGCAGTTCATCCGCCACGCGAGCAATCATGCCCGCGCTGAGAAAGATGACCAGGCTGCTTCGATGCGCCGCCAGTAAAGGCAGGGCTTCGCTGTCGGGGACGGGGGTGCGCCCGGACAGGCGGGAAAAGATGACGGTTTGGGTGTCGCCGGGTACGGTTAGTTCTATGCCCAGAGCGGCGGCGGCGGCAAAGGCAGAAGTTACCCCCGGCACTACGGCGTAGGGGATTTCTCGCCGGTATAACTGGCGCATCTGTTCCAGGGTTGCGCCGTAAATGGCCGGGTCGCCGGTGTGCAGGCGAACAACGCTCTGCCCCTTTTTTACCGCTTTGCTCATTACCTCAATTTGCTCGTCCAACTTCATCCCGATGCTGTTGTACGTTTCAGCTTCGGGGCGAGCGTGGCTTAACACAGCCTGGTTCACCAGCGAACCGGCATAGATAATGACATCGGCCCGGGCAATTAACTTTTGCGCCTTGAGCGTCAGGAGTTCAGGGTCGCCCGGCCCTGCCCCTATAAAGTAGACAGCGCCGGGAATGGGGAATGATTTATTTTGTTGATTAATTGACACGTTTACAACCTTGGTCCGTGATGCATAGCGCGGCAAGCCGCAAATTAACAATGAGCAATTAACAATGAACAAATGATTCTCGCGGATAACGCAAATGTTGCGAGGTAATACTGTAATGCGTGATGCGTGAGGTTATTGTCACGCATCACGCATCACGTTTCACTTTAGATTATTTAATGATGATGGTCATGGCGGTGATGTTCGTGGTTATGGCCATGATGATGCCCGTGGTCTTGGCTGTGGGCCGAGCCGCCGTGCAGGTGGTGGCTGGTTTGGGGTTGTCCTTGCTGGTGTTCGTAGCCGGCCATAGCGTGGCGATACTTGCACAAGTCGCAGGTCATTGCAGCCGTGCCCGCTATTGTTTCTTGCAGCCGTTGGGCGACAACCTCCACTAACAAAGAATCGACCCCTAAATATTGGGCCTGCAACACCGGCAAATCCAACTCCGCGCCGGCACGTTGGGATACTTTGCGAATATCCTCGTCAACCCGGCCGGTGAACAGAATGAACGGCGCGACAACCACCTGCCTGGCCCCAAGCTGCTTGCATCGTCGCATTCCCTCGTCAACCCGAGGATGGGCGACGGCCTGGAACGCGTACTCAACCCCCCGGTAGGCTCGCTTTTCAAACAAGAGCCGGGCGTTTTTGGCAATCGCGCTGTTGCTGTCGGGGTCGCTGCTGCCCCGGCCTACTACCAGCACAATAATCTCTTCCGGGGACAGGGCATCGCTATTAACGTCCAGACATTGGCGTACCCGCAAATCCAGCAGTTCAATTATTTTGGCGTGGCTGCCCAGGTGAGTCCCGTAACGAAAAGTGACTCCGGGGAACTGCTCTCGCGCCCACTGAATGGCAAACGCAACATCGTTTTTTTGATGACCGGCCCCTCCCAAAAAGAGGGGCAACACGTTTACTTCGCCGCCATCGCCAACACTGCCGGCGGCGTCAGAGAGACCGGTCGCCAGGTCCGGGTCAACCAGCTCCAAAAAGCAGCGATGCACCGGCTGCCCCAAATGCGCCGACAGGCCATCGGCCAATTCATGAAACTGGGCCACTGCCTTTGGTATGCGGCTGCCGTGTCCAATAATTAAGGTGGTTTGGTTTGACATGGTTATCCTCATAGAAGTTTCAAAGAGACGTGATGGGTGAAAAGCGTTCCAGACCGCAGAGGTTTTGAAAACCTCTGCGGTCTTCAAAGGGCTAGAAACATCTTGTTTCTTAGCAGTGATGCGTGATGCGTGATAAAAAAATTGTTTCACGCATCACGCATCACTCGTCACGTATCACACCCACTGTTTTCTAATTTTTCATTTCTAATTTGCGACTCAGTTGTCTTTACTTGAAAAAACAACCCCTCTCACCTGTTGATGAGGGGGGCGTAAATTGCTGGTTATCCTCCCACCCCCTTACCACGAAGTTGTGTAGAGCGCGATAAAGGCGGGCGGCCTGGCTTCAGTTTAATGAGCAATTAGCAATTAACAATTAACAAATTGGCTTAATTGTTGTTCATTGTTAATTGTTCATTGTTCATTGAACTGTTACAGTTGCGGGACAGCGCCGGACTTCACTTTTGTTATAAGGTGTCACCGGCTTCGCCATTACTACCCATGTCATCCGGAACAATGGGTACCTTTACCAAATTATTCAATTTTTGGTGTTATGCCTGAAACGCCTCTACTATCGTCGTTTTCTGGGCGGCGGCGGGGTTGCCAACTCAACGGGTTTTCCGTTTAGGTAGTCCATGATACTTTCGGCTGCCCGGTGGGCCGAGGTAATTGCGGTGATGACCAGGTCCGGGCCGTGAACGTTGTCGCCGGCCGCAAACACGCCCTCGCGGGTGGTGGCCCCTACGTTTTCGTCGGCCACAATCAAACCCCATTTATGGGTTGCCAAATTTTCTGTCTTTTCTCCCAGGAAGCCATCGGGCCAGTAGCCTACAGCCAGGGCTACGGTATCAACTTCCTGAATAAACTCTGAGCCTTCCATAGGCACCGGGCGACGGCGTCCCGAAGCATCGGGTTCGCCCAATTCCATCTTGATAACCTTCATCGCTTTA
The DNA here is from genome assembly GCA_024277275.1 of Chloroflexota bacterium. Classification (GTDB taxonomy): domain Bacteria; phylum Chloroflexota; class Anaerolineae; order 4572-78; family J111; genus JAJRVO01. The sequence continues at coordinate 3,601 of JAJRVO010000299.1, read as the reverse complement.
ACCCAGCCATCTTCATCGCCAATGTACTCAACGGGAGCTTGCAGGTAGTTAATCTGCACGCCTTCATCTATGCAAACCCCTCGCTCTACTTTGTTGCCGGGCATTTCGGCCTCGGTTCGACGATAGACAATCGTTACTTCTTCGGCGCCCATTCTGATTGAGGTGCGAGCGCAATCTACGGCGCTATCGCCACCGCCAATAACGGCCACTTTCTTGCCTACAATTGGTTTTTCCAGCTTGTTTGCGGGCAGCATTTTGGCAGGTACGTTTGCTCTAACCAGATAATCAGTTGAGGTGTAAATGCCCTCCAATTTCTCGCCCGGAATATCCATTGTCGCTTCAATGCCGGCCCCGGTCCCCAAAAAGACGGCGTCATACTCTTTCAGCAGATCATCAACCGTGATTGTCTCGCCAATGCGGGTGTTGGTAATAAATTTAACGCCGGCCTGTTTAAGGTCTCCAATCTTAAGCTGTACCACATCTTTATCCAGCTTAAAGTTGGGGATGCCGTAAACCAGCACGCCGCCCGCTTCCGGCCATGCTTCGTAAACCGTCACTTCATGCCCTTGTTTTATCAGGTCTTCGGTCACGGTAATACCAGCCGGTCCAGAGCCAACCACGGCTATTTTCTTCCCGGTCTTTTCCTCGGGGACTTCTATGGCAAGCGCTCCTTCTTGCCGGGCAATGTTAGCCACAAAAGCCTCGAGTTTGCCAATAGAAGCAGAACCGTAAACTCTACCCAATACGCAACCTTGCTGGCATAAGCTGGGACATACCCGACCGCAAACTTCCGGTAAGGGACTGGTTTCAGAAAAGACTTTGGCTGCTCCAACAAAATCGCCCTGGCTAATTAGCCACAATGCTTCCGGCACATCGTTTCCAGCCGGGCAGTTCAGCATACAGCTTTGGGGTTCCGGGCATTGAATGCAGCGCGAGGCTTCGGCTTTGGCTGTTTCCTCGTTAAATCCCAATATTATTTCGTCAAAGTCTAAAATTCGCTCCTCGACAGGTCGCTTGGCATATTCAACAGGCAATTTGCGCGCTCGCGCCTTACGGTCCACATTCCGAGAAAAAGCATCAGAACTCATAAATCTGAATCCTCCTCAATCAAGCTGGTATTAAAGCATCTAAGTTTTTTCCAAAACTTCGCTTGTAAAATATGGCATAGCTGGTTAGGCCCGGTCATTTGTCATTAGTCACTGGTCATTTGCAAATGACAAAGGACAAATGACGAATGACGAGCTTACCATAAACATATCGACAAAAAATTGTCAATGTAAAAACTTAAGACACTAATGGCAATATACGCCCACATAAATTATAAAGGTATTATTCATTATAAATAGTGACATTTGTCCCTATTGTAGGTGATAGATGTCATAAATATTTTAATAAACTTTATAGAAATTGAAAAATTTAAATGGACGGGTTTTTAACTTACCAGCGTATTGTATGCATTGTTCACAAAATCACAAATCCGACCCTTATAGCTACGTGTTTAGTCTAATTCTATAGCCGCCAGCAACTCCCGAATTTGGTGAATGCGCTCTCGTTCAAACTCCAGCATCCGGCGTATAACTTTTCGGGGATTCCATTTTTCACCTTCGTAAATGGTAACATCGCTCCACTCATCTTCACTAAGGGCGCGCAGCCGCTCCAGAGCTATGCCTCGGGCAGCCGCCAGTCGAAAGAGAGGCACTTCGGGCCATTTCTTGAGCCGGTCAGAGTACCACAAATCAGCCTCGGCAATCTGGCAGAGAATCCCACGAACAGAAGGCGTGTCGTCGTCGCACTCCCAATCAAGAATATCTTCCGGCAACTCTTTTACCAAATTCACAAGCTCTTGGCGCGATATAGCCAGCCAGCGCAAAAGGATGTCTACCTCGTCAGCCCTTAGAGCGCTGTAATCAGTGTGAAAGGTTGTAGCGTCGGTTTCTTCAAATTGCAGGTGGATGCCCTCGCCCACTCTGGGTACCGGCTCGCCCGCTTCGCGCAGTCGCCTAAGATACGCTTCTATCACCTCTCCAATTTTCTCTTTGACCTCTTCAATTGTTTCACCGCGCACTGAAGCGCCCGGCAAGGCCGGCACATGCCCTACAGGACCTTTGGGGGTAATGGGATCGCCAACTTTTTCAATGTAAACCAGATATTCAGTCATTACTTGCCTCCACTTTTAGCCGTACAATTTGGAAATTAACAGATTAAATGACACAACTAATTCACCAGATATGCGCGCATTGTGATTGTAATGCATTTCCCCCTAACAATCCAAATTTTGAGATATGTTTGGAGAGACCGGCGGATTAAGAAATAAATTGGACTCCCTTACATTTTGCAAATTGGCCCTATTCAAAACTAAATTGGCATGCTATAATTAGCCCAATTTCCCCAGAAATGGACTATCAAGATGTTGTTTAACGGGATTCATTTAGCTCGTCAAAACGATCGCCCGCTTTACTTGCAGGTAGCCGACCAACTCCGCGTCCAGATTGAGAATGGAGAACTGGTTGCGGGTACGCGCTTGCCTGCCAGCCGCGTTTTGGCAAAAAAGTTAGGGATCAACCGCATCACTGTTGTTAATGCCTACGCCGAGCTTGACGCAGAGGGGTTGGTCGACACGCGGGTGGGCAGCGGCACTTACGTGGCTGCCTCTCAAGATATTCAACCTTCTGTTGTCCAAAACACCCCGACCGCGCCCTGGCGCAGCCCGCTTACTATTCGCCGCCAGTGGAACCCCAACCAGATGGTCGCAGAGATGATGCGCCTGGCCCGCCAGCCTGGGGTTATCTCTTTTGCCGGGGGCGCGCCGGCCAGCGAGTTTTTGCCGGTCAACGAGTTTCGGCGCGCCCTGAACGAAGTCCTGCGGCGGGATGGCGCTGAAGCGTTGCAATACGAGGAGGCCGCCGGATACTTTCCGCTGCGCGAAACAATTGCCCAACATCTTCAAAAACAAGATATGCGGGTAAGCGGCGACGATATTTTGATTACGGCCGGCTGCCAGCAGGCCGCCGACATTGTACTGCGCGTCCTGGCCCGAGACGACGACAGCCTGCTGGTGGTAGAAGACCCTTGTTATCTTGGCTTGCTAGACCTGGTTGCCTCGCGCCGGATTACGCCGCTGGCCGTGCCTATGGACGAACACGGCATGCAAATTGCCCGGCTAGAGCAAATCATTCTGCGCCATCGGCCTCGTTTAATTTACGTTACTCCCAGCTTTCACAACCCAACCGGCCTGACTATGCCCCTGGAGCGACGGCAAAGTCTGCTGGACATCGCCACTCGATACGGGGTGCCGATACTGGAAGACACCAGCTATGATGGTCTGCATTACCAGGGCGAGGCGTTGCCAACGCTCAAAAGTCTGGATACAGAGGGCATTGTTTTTCATGCCGGGGGATTTAGCAAAACCCTGGTGCCGGGCATTCGCATCGGTTATCTGGCGGCTCCGGCGGCGTTACAGGAGCGCATCATTGCCACCAAACAAACCGCCGATATCCTGACCTCGCCCCTTAACCAGCGGGCGCTACACGCTTATTTGGTCAGCGGCCACTTTGCCGAACACCTGGCTCTGGTGCGCAATGCCTACCAAACCCGGCGTGAT
>JAJRVO010000298.1 GCA_024277275.1 Chloroflexota bacterium | reverse complement strand
TGGCCGTGGCTCTGGCCGAGGGGAAGGGTTTGGTCGAGGCAGTTAGGCTTGCCAACTGCGCCGGGGCGTTAGCCTGCGCCAAATTGGGCGTCATCCCGGCGCTGGCTAATCGAGAGGCGGTGGAGAGGTTGTACAGAAGCGAAGAAACTCAGCCATCTGGGTAAAACTGTCGATGCGGTTAGCCAGTTTGCTAATCTTATGCCCCTCGTCGGCGTAGTGGACAAACTTGACCGTACCTCCGGCGGCTTGCACCCGTTCCACAATTTGCTCCGACTCGGACAGAGGGACGCGGGGGTCGTTGTCGCCGGCTATGACCATTAGCGGCGCTTTGATTCGCTCGGCTTTGTGAATGGGCGATATCCGCTCCAGCACATCCCGATGGTGTTCCAGGCTGCCGTACTCTTGCTCCCGGTGCGCTCGTCGCCAGGCGCTGGTGCGTTCCATAAACGTGACCCAGTTAGAGATACCCACCACGTTTATTCCGGCGGCAAACAGGTCGGGATATTCCGTTAAGGCCGCCAGCGCCATAAACCCGCCGTAACTACGCCCGTAAATGGCAATGAGGTTTAAATTAATCTCTGGGCGACTGCTTAACCAGGGTTGTTCAGTTCTAAGATGCGGTGTATTTTTTGAACCGCCAAGATCGCCAAGAGCGCCAAGATTTTTATAAATTCTTTGCGTCCTTGGCGCTCTTGGCGGTTTAAAAATTATGCCACGCCTTAGAACTGAACAGCCCTGCGGTGATATCGCTTAAAAAGGCCACTGGCGTGCCGTCGGCTGAGAGTACAGGCGTGACGGCGCTGCGGATATTGAGGTAGCGGGCAAAGTTGACCATTGTTTTTTCTCCAAGATGATTGCCCATTATAATGGACGAAGGTAGGGCGTCAAAAAAGGGGTAGAGCGGATCAACTGAGCTTGCTTTCAGTCAAGGTCAATACGCTCAGAGGATTTTACAACAATCGGCAAAAAAGTACTGTAATTGGTTTGCAAAGTGGGCTGCACCAGCAAATCATCTGATACATTCCCGGCTCCGTCGATGACTTTTAGGCGGAAACGGGTTTGGTTATAAGTGGGGCTGGTGGTGAAGGGAATGGGGTAATCGACCACTATGATTCTATCCAGCCATATATCGGCCTTATCTTGAAAGGTGAGCCGGAGAATGACTGGAACCGCCGTTTGGTAATCAAAATCCACGTAGAATTCCTGGTAGGTTGCGGGCGCTCTAAAGTCAGGCCCGTACAGGCGGCGTAGCCCAATCACAGCCCCGCTCTGATTGTCGATGACCTCTAGCCGGGCTACTTCATCCGGCCCGGAGTTGTCGCTTGTTTTGACTCTAAAGTAGGCCCGATACTGTTTAGGCGCGGGTAGGGTGATTTCCGCGCCAGACCAACTCCCGGCAGGGTCGCCGCTAACGGTAGCTTGCATAGCTAACCCGTTTAGCGCGCCGGCATCGTTGACCATTTGGCCGACCGGCTGCCCTCCCACCTGCTCCTGAGACAGGCTCTCCCCTTGCCATTCCCATTCTGTTTGCCCCAGAGCAATCTGCGTTACTCCGGCGGTAGCATCTGAAGCGGCCAGGGTTAGCGATAGCGTTGGCGAGGCAACAATGACGGTGGTGGCGCCGGTAGGTATTGTGGTGATGGTGAGCCGGGCCGTAGGAGCGATACGGTCAAGCCCGATGGTAACGGGTGGTGAAACACCGCGCCGCCCGATGGGGTCAAATGCCTCGGCGGTTAAAACCAGGGTGTTGGCTACAAGCGTCTGGTCTGTCCAGGTCGACACATCGACCACGTAACCGGCCGGGTTGGCGGGGCCGGCCTCGCTAAGAATTAGGCTGGTTGCCCAGGGGGTCGAAAGGTAAACGTTGGTTTGGGCAATGATGCCGCTGTCGTCGCTGGCATTGACCAAAAGTTGCAGCTTGTTGCCGGTTATATAATAGTTAGACCAGGGAGCGGCCAGCGAGACGTTGGGCGGCGTTGTGTCGGTTGCGCCCCCTATCTCTTTGCCCGCCTCTTCTAAAGTGACATCGGTATAGTAGTGACGGAGAATGGCTTGATATGACCAGTTGTACTGGTCGGCCCAGCGCTGCGCGCCCCACTGTCCCATACCGTAGCCGTGCCCGTTTAGGGGCTGGCCGAATGAGACCGGATCGTCTATGGCTTGCAGGTAGGCTACATAAGGGCTGGTTTTGGTTGGGCTTGAGTTTTCTGCGCTGCACATAGCCACAATGATCTGGCCGTTGTAGGCCAGGTATTCGCCTGCCGTGTCGTCAACGGCCTGGCTGGTAGAAGCGAACATGTTGTCGCACATATATTGGTGATTGATCCAATCGGTGACGTGGTAGGCCCCGTTGGGGTTTTGGAGATATTTGCTCCAGCCGTAGGTTCTGGCGGCCACCGCCTGCGCTTTAAGCGTTTCGGCGGGCCAGGAGGGGTATACTTCGTAGGGGACTACGCGCTTAACATACTCTTCAAAGGGGATGGTGTCAATCTGGTCGACAGGGACGTTGCGGCAGGTATTGCTGGCGTGGTGGATGACTCTGATGGTTGCCGGTGGAACAAATTGCGCCAGTATTCCAATTGGTGACGAGGACGGTAGAGCCGGCGACGGTTGGCTCTGGGCAAATTCCTGAACCATCAATTGATTAGCCGGTACAAGCGTCAATTGCTGGTTTCTGACGACGGCCAGCGTGGTCCCATCCGCGCTCCAGACTGGGGAGCGGTCAACGGCGTTATTTTGGCTGAGACGGGTGGCGCTATTATCTAACAGGTCAATGCGCAATAGCTCGCCGGACGTATCGGTTTGACTGCCCAGAGGAGTTCTGATTAAGGCCAACGCCTCGCCGTCGGGTCGCCAGGTTAAATCGCTAAAAACTTCGCCATCACTATTCAGAACCAGTTGGGCCGGCGCATTTTCTGCGCCAACCCAAAGAGCGGCGTTAAAAAACTGATTAACCAAAATGGCCCGTTTTTTACCGTTGGGCGACACGTATACCTGACCGGATGGGTCGCCGGCAACCGTGATATCAGGAACAGACAGCAAGCCTGCATCGAGTGGTTGCAATTCACCCGTTGCCACGTCGATGCTCCACTGGCTGAGTTGGTTGGGGGGGGCGAGCCGGGTGAATGTTACCAACCGGCCATCGGGGCTGAGTTGAGGCCCAAACCCCTCTGCCAGTTGTTGCCGGGTTGAGCCGTCTGGAGAGAGTCGCCACAGGGTTTGCAGTTGTCGCACCGAGTTGTCGGGCAAAGTCGCCGTTTGGCCGGGTGTTGTCGCCAGCAAAAAAGCGCCATCAGGCGACCAGGCCAGCAGCCGCAGGTCGGGCAAAGGTTCTTGTGCCGCAACAGCTTTGGGCAGGGACAGGAGGAGTATCAGGATAAGCGATAGTCCAACCAAAATATCAAGTTTTGTGTAGCCGGTTTTCCTGTTCATTATCTTTTCTTAACATAGCATATCATAAACTTAACTCATGTTAAATAGCCCTTTTTGGGTGGGGCAAAAGGACTATAAAAAAACGCCTCAAATGATTGAGACGTTTTGCAAAATGATGAAAATCAGTACTTACGCAGTTTAGAGCAGAATTAGCTGAATGCGAGAATTTTATTCTAATATTCTGCCGATTCTGCTCACTCATCTTGTCTAAATTCGTCCATTTTGAGTTAGAGATGAACAGCCCTGTCATTTCTACCTCTCAAACGCTTCAGAAATTCCCTTAAGCGACACATCGTACCGAAATTGTGTGCCGCGATGCCCGCCATCGAACTCCTGGCGCTGGTGAGGGATATCCAGTTCTGTCAGGCGTCGGCTGAAGATTCTGGCTCCGTAGTGGAGGGCGTACTCGTCTCGATTGCCGCAGTCGAGATAGATTAGCTTCATCCGGCGCAGCGCTTCGACGTGCTTCTCTTCATCCAGCATGGTAACGGGGTCCAGAGCCAGCCAGCGTTGCCAGATGTCGGGACGCAAAAGGCCGGTGTGGAACTCAAAAGGCAGGTCGAACCCGCAGGGCGAGTTGGGGTTGGGAGAGTAGCAAGCAGCCATAGCAGATATGTGGATAATGTCGAAAAACCCGGCTGGTTTGGGGTGCATTTTGGGTGAGAAGCCGGTCAAAAAATCACCCAGTGTTTCGGTGGAGTTGATGTTGTGGCGGGCGGCGGCGTTGAGGAACTTTGCAAAGTCGGGCTTGTAGCAGTAGTCAAAGTATAAATCGCCGCTGTGGCAGGCGATGGCCCCAAAGATGTCGGGATGGCGCATAGCCTGAACCAGCGCTCCGTATCCGCCGGATGATTTGCCGCCGATGGCCCGGTAGCCCGGTTCGGCGCGGGTGCGGTAGTGTTGGTCTATAAAGGGTACAACCTCTTCAATCAGGTGGTCCTGGTAGCGACCCGTGGCGCTAGAGTTAAGATATTGGCTGCCGCCGTAGCGAGTGAAGCAGTCGGGCATGACCACAATCATCGGTTGTATCTGGCCGGTGGCAATCAATCGGTCCAGTCGCTCCTGGATAGGTTCGTCAAAAGCGGAGTCGTTGAGCATAAAGGCGCCGCGCCCGGTAAAACCAGTAAGCAAGTAAACAGCGGGGTAACGATTGTCGCTTTCATTGTAGCCGGGGGGCAGGTAAACCGGCACGCGGCGAGCAGTCGGGTCGCCGAGGGGATTGCCGTGCAGTGCATTGCTGCTGATGGTTTCGATAATAATCTTGCTTTCGGTTGGCATAGGTGTCTCTCCTGGGTTTTTATGAATTGGTTGAATTATGATAGCGCGGTAGGGGCTTGTCAAGTTGAATGCCAAATTGAAGCAAAATAGCCCGATATCAGGCTTTGTGGTAAGATTATCCTTCTTGTCTTGATTTAACCCTTGTAACCGGCTAAAGTCTTGATTTTAATAACATTTGTTTTGCCGGCGTGGAGACTTTAGCCGGAAAGTTTGAGGACTTGTCCGGTGGAGGAACGTATTTGGAAATTTGTGTAATAGTGCCAACTTACAATGAAAAAGAGAACATTGTAGATTTGGTGCATCAGATATTGGCTTTGCCTATTGATGCCAATGTGATTATTGTTGACGACAACTCTCCCGATGGCACGGGACAGATTGCCGATCAATTGGCTGAACAGCACACACGGGTAAGCGTTATTCATCGCCCCGCTAAACTTGGTTTGGGCACGGCTTATATTGCCGGGTTTAAACAGGGTTTGGCCGCCGGAGCCGAGCGACTGATTACGATGGATGCCGATTTTTCCCATAACCCTTCCTATATTCCGGGCCTGGTTGAGTTGGCTAACTATTACCACATCACCATTAGTTCTCGCTATGTGCCCAGCGGCGGGGTGCAAAATTGGGGTTGGCGACGCCGTTTTTTAAGCTGGGGGGCCAATGCCTTTGCCCGGTCTGTTTTGGGATTAAGAGCGCGCGATTGCACGGCCGGTTTTCGCTGTTATCACCGGGAAGTGTTATTGAATGTTGATCTGGATCGGATTTTTTCAAACGGTTACTCTTTCCTGGTCGAGATGATGTTTAAGTGCCAGCGCAAAGGCTTTACGGTTGGCGAAATCCCTATTATTTTTGCCAACCGCGAGCGAGGAAAATCAAAAATATCTCAACGCGAGATATACAAAGCTATGTACACGGTGATACGCCTATCGGTGAGACGGCTAAGGCCCAAACCGCAAGTTCAGGTGTCAACGCTGCCTGCCGTTTCTGGCTCGTCAGACGATTCAAATATGTTTGGCGCGGTTACAAAATAGCGCTTATGTGGCGTTCCTCATCTCCCCCTGGTTTTTTGCTCATCATCATTTTGTTTTTTACCAGCCGCTTGATGATGCTTCTTGCTTTTCCTTTAGAAGACCTGATTGTCTACGGCGACTATCAGCATTATTTTAACCTGGCCGATATGAGTCGACCGGGAGGATGCGCGCCCGTTGTTGGCCCCCACCGGGGCTGTTACCCCTTTATTGATTACTGGTACGAATTTCCGCCCATTTTTCCGTATTTAAATATTGCCCTTTATACCCTGGCCGGACAGCAATTAAAGAATTACGCTTTTTTGATGGCTTTTGCGCTGCTTTTGGTTGAGTGCGCTAATCTGTATCTGCTTTATCGCCTGGCTTTTACCTTGTATGATCGCGCCCAGGCCATTAATATTGCCTGGATTTACACCGCCCTGTTTGTGCCGGTTTTTTTCTGGCTGGGCAACTTTGACGCCCTGACTGCGTTTTTTATTTTATTGGGGCTTTACAGCTTGATAAAACATAAAAACAAAACGTTGGCTCTGGCCCTGGGCCTGGGGACAATGGTTAAATTTTTGCCGGTCATTTTAATTGCTACCATCTGGCGAGCGCGAAACCTGAAAAATGCGCTTATTTACGGTGCAGCCACCGTGGTAATAAGCCTGATTATCTTTGGCCCTTTTGCCCTGGTTAGCCCGCAGTTTACGCTGGCCTCGTTGCGGGCGCAGGCCGGTAAATCATCTTATCAAACCGTGTGGGCTATGGTTGACGGCAATACCACAACCGGCAACTTTGGCCCCTTAATTGACCACTTTGACCCGGCCAAAGCCGCCGAACCCGTTAACAATCCGGCCCGCATCCCTACCTGGCTAACCCTAATTCCTTTTGGCCTGTTGGGACTTTTTATTTTTTCTCGACCTTCCGCCCTGTCCAATCTGAATTTAGACGCTATAATTTTTACGACCCTTACCTTTGTAATTTTCTTTCTCTGGTCTCAGGGTTGGAGCCCCCAGTGGCAAACTTTTCTCATTCCGTTACTGTTGCTGGCCCTACCCCAACAACGAGCCGCGCTGTTTATCATTGTGCTGGGGGTTATCAACTTTTTGGAGTGGCCGGTTATGCTTTCAAGGGGCTTAACCGGTCTGTTGCCCGTTACAATTTTAATCCGCACCCTTATTTTTATTGTGCTGGCGATTGAACTGTATCAGAGATTAACCAAAAGATGAAACGCTCGCCAACTTTTTTCTCAAGGTTAACTACCCACAGCCTGCTAACGGCCATTGTTTTTATTTCCATCTTTACTATGGCCGTCCGTGTCCCGGCCAGCGCTGATACCTGGTGGCATCTTCGTTCCGGCCAATATATTATCGAAAATCAAACAATTTTTTCTGCCGACCCCTTTTCGCACACCCGCGAAGGCCAATTATGGATGTACCCAAAACTGGGACAAGTTTTTTGGTATGGGTTGTATGCGGTGGGGGGCTGGGCAACGGTGGCTTTGGCCGTGGCCTTGCTGGCTACGGTTGCTTTCTGGCTGGTTTGGCAACAAATCGAGGCCAATGTTTTTGTCGGCGCTTTTAGTATGGCGCTGGGGGCGATTGTCTCGTCAGTTATCTGGGCCGCTCGGCCACAAATGTTTTCTTTTGTGTTAACGGCTCTGGTTGCTTATTTACTGCATCGCTTTAAGCGGCACAACGGCAACCTGTTGCCCTGGATACCCCTGATTATGGCGCTCAGGGTCAACATTCATGGCGGTTTTGCCATTGGCTTTATGTTGATGCTGGCTTATCTGGTTGGAGAAGTAATAAATAATATTACCTCTTACAAAGACGCCCCAGTTGTTAATTGGGGCCGTCTTAAATATTTAATTCTGGTGATAATAATTAGCGTGGCGGCAGCGACCATCAATCCCCACACCTGGCGGATGTTGTTTTATCCTTTTCAAACGGTAGGCATCAGCGCGCTCCGCGATTTTATTGCGGAGTGGCAAAGCCCCAATTTTCATCAGCCTCACGCTCAACCCTTTATTTTGATGTTACTGCTAATTCTTGTTTCCGTAGCCCGCACTAACCGCCAGGTCGATTGGACAGACCTTGTTCTGGTGGCATTATGGGCCGGCTGGGCCTTATTTGCCGCCCGCAATATTGCTGTTTTTGGCTTGGTAACCACACCCATTCTGGCCGGCTATGCCGACCTGACGTGGACCGAGCAATGGCAGACCTGGGGTTATACAAAAGTTCCCTTTTCAACTGCGGCTATCGCGCGCCCTAAATCCAAAATCCAAAATCTAAAATCCAAAATCAATTGGGTTTTATTAACGCTTATTATTGTTGCGGCCTTGATTAAAATTTCTATTCCCTTAAGATCCGACATTAACCTTGAAGTTGAACAGGAGAGCTTGCCGTACTACGCCGTTGAGTTCGTAAAGAATGAGCGTCCACCCGGACCAATGTTTAATAGCTACAACTGGGGCGGTTATCTTATTTTTAAGCTTTGGCCTGATTATTTGGTTTATATTGATGGCCGCACCGATTTGTACGATGATTTTTTTGTTCGCCGTTTCCTGACGGTTATGGCCGCCGGCGACGGCTGGGAGCAAATTTTAACCGACGACGGCATAAATTTAATCTTTATTGAAAGCGACAGTACCTTAGCCAAATTCTTGCGCCACAATCCGGCCTGGACCGAGCTTTATCGGGATAAGATGGCCGTTGTTTTTGGACGCGTAGCGCCCTTGCCATAATCGGGCTATTGATATGAGTATTCTTCCAGTCAAAAAAAACTATTCGGGCGACTTCTCTACCCAAAACCTGTTGATTGGCGTCACCTTTATTGCCATCTTTGCTATGGCCGCGCGTCCCCCGGCTGATACCGATACCTGGTGGCATCTTCGCTCCGGTCAGTACATTGTGCAGAACTGGACCGTCCCTACCGTCGATCCCTTTTCTCATACCCAGGCCGGACAGTTGTGGATTGACCACGGCTGGCTGGCGCAAATTTTTTGGTATGCGCTCTTTGCCGTGGGCGGTTGGGCGGCAATGGGGTTGGCCCTGGCGGCGCTGGTTACAGCATCCTTTTGGTTTGTCTGGAAACAGATTGAGGCCAACGTTTTTGTTGCCGCCTTTGCTATGATTTTAGGGACTATTGTATCCTCGATAGTTTGGGCGGCGCGGCCCCAAATGCTCTCATTTTTGTTGACCGCTGTGGTAGCTTACTTGCTGCATCGGTTCAAGCGGCACAATGGCCGCTTGTTGCCCTGGCTGCCGCTGGTTATGCTGCTGTGGGTCAACGTTCACGGCGGCTTTGCCATCGGTTTTATGCTGATGGTCGCTTACGTGATGGGCGAGACGGTTAATAATCTCACCCACCACCGCGATGACCAGGTTGTAAGCTGGACCCGGCTCAAACACCTGCTGCTGGTTATTGTCGTTAGCCTGGCAGTGGTAGTTGTTAACCCTCATACCTGGCGTATGTGGCTGTATCCCTTTCAAACGGTGGGCATCAGCGCTTTGCGCGATTTTATTCAGGAGTGGCAAAGCCCAAATTTTCACCTGGTTTGGATGCAGCCCTTTATTATAATGTTGCTGCTAACAATGGTCGCCCTGGCCCGGTCCAATCGCCGCGCCGATTGGACCGACCTGACTCTGGTAGCCATGTGGACCGTCTTAGCTCTGTTTGCCGCGCGAAACATCGCTATTTTTGGAGTGGTCGTTGCGCCCATTCTGGCCCGCTACGCCGATTTGGTCTGGGTTAAACAGTGGCAAACCTGGGGCTATACAAGCGTACCATTTTCGACTGTTACCGTCTAAAATCGAAAATCGAAAATCGAAAATCGAAAATCGAAAATCAATCGGGTTTTGTTGGGGCTGGTCTTCATTGCGGCCCTGGTTAGCGTGATTACGCCGCTGACGCCCAAAGCCAATCTTGAGGCCGAGCAAGCCAACCTGCCCTATGACGCGGTCGAATTTATTAAAAGTGAACAACCCGCCGGGCCTATGTTCAATAGTTACAACTGGGGCGGTTATCTCATCTTTAAGCTGTGGCCCCACTACCCGGTTTACATCGACGGCCGCACCGACCTGTACAACGACGCCTTTATCCGTCGCTACCTGGGGGTGATGGCAGGGAATGACAACTGGCGGCAAACTCTGGAAGATGACGGGATCAACCTGATCCTGATTGAAACCAACAGCGTGCTTGATAAACTCTTACGCCGCCAACCCGGCTGGACCGAGCTTCATCGAGATGAAATGGCCGTAATTTTTGGCCGCAACGTCTCTTTGCGCTAAAAAGATAAGGATTTACTTTATGGCACAACCCGGCATATCGTCAAAAAAAATATCCTGCGGGGCGGCGATGCTTTTAATCCTGGTGAGTATTCTGGTCAGCCTTTTGCTTATTGAAGCAGTTGTATTTTTGCAGCCCGCTCTTGTGCCCCGTCTGGTTAGATCGTCATATTTTCAACCGGGGCCGGAAGATTACTCTCCCGGCACGGCTTTGCATGATAAAGTAGGCTACGCCTACGCCCCAAACCTAACCAACCACGTCGTCCCTTTTGAGCAGGGGAGCTACGCTATCTCAACCGTTTCGATGGGCTACGATGACATCGGTTTTAGAGATGACGGCCTTAACGCCGAACCCTTTGCCGTTGTTTTGGGCGACTCGTTTGTGACCTGCGTTGGGGTGGAATTAGAAGAGTGCTGGGTTGAAGTGCTGGAGGAGAAAACAGGTCGGGATTTTGCCAACATGGGCGTATCAGGCTACGGACCAAACCTGGAACAGCTTATGCTGGCTGAGTACGGCCTGCCCTTAAAGCCTAAATTAGTGCTGTGGGTCTTTTT
>JAJRVO010000297.1 GCA_024277275.1 Chloroflexota bacterium | reverse complement strand
GCGCAACCTACGAATGCCAATGTATTCCCCAAACTCTACAAGATTGGCTAGGCGGCCTCCCGATGATGCTGGCAATGATGGTCATCTTACTGGCCCATGAATTTGGACACTACTTTGCCGCCCGTTATCACAAAGTGGCGGTAACGCTGCCTTATTTTATTCCTTTACCTGTAATTTCTCCGGTTGGAACTATGGGCGCTTTTATCCAACTGCGTTCCCCTTTTAAGACCAAAAGGCAACTCTTTGATATTGGAGTTGCCGGGCCGCTGGGCGGATTAATTTTTGCTATCCCTCTGATACTGTGGGGCGTAGCTGTCTCGCCGGTTAATGAGCTTAGTCGCGGTCCTGAACCTACCTCGGTTCTGGAAGGGAATTCTATATTTTATCTGGGCGTTAAATATTTTATGCACGGTCAAATTCTACCCAGTTTTGACCAATATTCTGACCTGCCTGTTGTGCAAGAATTTCTACTGGTTTTAGCCGGGGCTATGCCTGACGGAGGCGGCTCCGATATTTTAATTAACTCGCTTGCCTTTGCGGCCTGGTTTGGTCTATTTGTAACGGCCCTTAATCTGGTGCCTGTGGGTCAGTTAGATGGCGGGCATGTAATCTATTGTTTAATTGGCGAAAAGGCTCGCTTTTTGGGGATAGGCTTGGTTGGGATTATGTTTTTGGCGGGAATTTTTTGGTGGACAGGGTGGCTGGTATGGGCCTTGCTGGTTTTCTTTGTGGTCGGCCCTAATCATCCGCCTCCGCTTAATGATTTGGTCCCTCTGGGAGCTGGTAGAAAAATATTAGCTTACGTGATGATTTTTATCTTTATCATTATGTTTATGCCAAATCCTCTTCAACCATTGTAAATAAAAAAGAGGCTCGCTACAGTAGCGGGCCTCTTTTTGTTTGGGTAGATTTTAGCAAAGAGTTAATCTTCGGTGGCTTCTTTGGCAATTCTGTAAACGCAGTTTGACGCGCCGTTAGAAATACAGGCTACTTCTTCTACTTTGTGCAGCTTGCCGGTAATCCAGGCCATCGCTTCCATTAGCACCCCGACAGTTACAAAACAGCATGATTTATCGTGGGGGGGACGCCAACCGCAGGGGCACTCATCGACAATAAAGTAATAGGCGTCATCTTCTTCTCTAACGCTGGTGGGTTGATTGACACGCTCTACAGCGGCTTTGGCCATTCGCTCCAGGATAAGCTTCATCCGTGTTTTTTCCGGCAAGGCTTTTAGTGCAATACCGGCCAGGCCCAAAATAGCCGGTTGATCCCTTAAGCCAAACTGGAAAGTAGCCCGGCCAATTCTCAATAGCATAGCCCGAGCGCCACGGGGGCCATAAAAATCCTCTACCGCTTGTTGGGCTGCGCCATATTCGGCAAAGGTGGCCTCCATATCAAGATTTTTTGGAGGGTAATTGTCGATGTAAGCGCTTAACCCCCCGGCGTTTAAAACGGCTTTGGTTCCGTTTAACCCCATTACTTCTTCAATTGCTTCTAACAAAACTCGCAATGCGGCGTTGGGCATTGGGCGATCTTCTTGTGCCATTACATTACCTCCCCTTATCTTTTGGATGTGTTTCATCTGAGTTGGAGAGGGAAGAAATTGGGGGGATGCTACCGTCTGCGCATAGCACAGATTCAAGCCCCCCGGCCTGCGGCGCTTTTTGACTCATTTGAAACACACCCTTATCTTTTTAGCGGAATATTGGGGCTATTATACACAATTATTATTAATTGGTCTAGTCTTTTTAAGGTAGCGCAACAAATCTTATTTTAGACGCAATAATAAAACCCTCTTTGGCAAGCAAAGAGGGTGATTTGTGTTAATCAACGATTATGATGTAAGCAACAAACAGAGTTTAGCGAGTTCTACGTCGCCACTCTTCTTTAAGTTCCAAAATGGATAAATCGCCTTCCAGATCCAGAAAATCTTGCAGGAGCCTGTTAAACTTTGAGGCTTCATCGAGCATTGGGAAATGTTTTGAGTCTGACAGGCCAATAGGACGAATATTGCGCGCGTCGCCGTTTAAATCGCGGGTAGGGCCGGGGTCGATCATGTCATCCTTTTCGCCATAAACGGCCAGCAGCATTGAGTCAACAGATTGAGCGACTATCTGTATCCGGCTCTTTATATCAAGTTGAGCCACAGATTGCACACTGGCAGTAATTGCTCCCTGCGCGGCTTTTTCGGCCTCTTTCTCAACCTCTTTATAGGTAATTTGTCGCCGCCATAATCTTGATATGCCGGATTTGTTGGTAAAGTCTATGAGTCTCCGGCTAATAGAGTCAGGGGTCATAGGCAGGCTAACGGCCATAACTTTTTTGGCGCGGTCGGGATAGCGAGCGGCATATTCAAGGGCGATGCTGGCCCCCAAAGAGTGCCCCACAATTGGGGTCTCTCGAATTCCCATATTGTCTGTAAAGTTATTGATTAAGGCTACATAGTCTGATATTTCGTAGCGGGGTTTGGATTTATCGGAGTCGCCAAAGCCCCACAGGTCCAGCGCATAGGTGCGATATTTGTCTGAGATGGATTCCATAGTGGGCATCCAGTAACGCCATGACCCAAGCCACCCGTGCAAGAAAAGAACGGGTTTGCCCCGGCCAAAAGCCTCGTAATGCACTAATCCACCATCAATTACAACTGCGCTCATTTATCACTCTATTAAACTATTACAACAGCGCTTATATTGGCCGCATTTCCAAGCCAGAGTTTGGAAACTGGGTCAATGTTATCCCTACAATTTACCATATTTGGTCAAGATTTTGTTAACCCGCCCGGATAGTTCGTCCGGGGCAAAGGGTTTTAGGAAATATTCTTCGGCCCCCAAATCTAATCCGGCGCTAATTTCTGTTTCTTGTCCTTTAGCTGATAAAAATACTATCGGAACGTTTTTTGTTTTTTCTTCAGATTTTAGCAGCTTGCAGGCCTCGTATCCGGTCATCTTAGGCATACGAACATCCATTAATATCAAATCCGGGACCATTTCTAAGGCTTTATTTACGGCTTCTTCGCCATTGGGGACTTCAATGACATTAAAGCCATCAAGCTGCAAGGTAAAAACTATCAGGTCTCTTATATCTCGTTCATCTTCAGCAACTAAAATTAAAGGGTCACTCATGGGTTATATTTACTCCTGCAAAACACCCTGGTTATTATTGTGACCGCCGGTATCAAGGGGCACAGTAAAACTAAAGGTAGAGCCTACATCAAGTTTGCTCATTACCCAGATTTGCCCGCCAAGTAGGTCAATAAATGATTTGGTAATAGACAGCCCCAAACCGGTACCGTCAACCACCTGCACCGCAGTGCGTTCAGAGCGAAAGAATCGCTCAAAAATATACTCTACGTCTTTTTCAACAATTCCAATACCATTATCTTCCACGTCGATTTGAACAAAGTTATCGACAACTTTAGCGTACACATTTATGTTGCCCTCTTCTGGGGTATACTGCCAGGCATTGCCAATAAGGTTAACTAATACCTGGGTAAGACGGGCTTTATCTGCATAGACG
>JAJRVO010000296.1 GCA_024277275.1 Chloroflexota bacterium | reverse complement strand
GAGGCCAATGACGGTTTTCATAAAACACCTCCTAAACCACCCCCAAGGCCACTAAAATCAAATCAATCACCTTTATCCCGATAAAAGGCGCTATCAGCCCGCCCAGCCCGCAGGTCATCAAGACATTGTGGCTCTGCCACCTGGCTGTATCTATCAGACAGGGTGGAATGCCACGCAAGGCCGGCGGTGTAAGCACGACAATAGTTAAGGCATTGAAAATGACCGTTGATAAAACAGCGCCAACCGGCGAAGACAACTGCATAAAGTTGAACATGCCCAAAACCGGATAGGTAAACGCAAAAATGGCCGGGATGAGTACGGCGTATTTGACGACATCGCTGATCATGCTGAAGGTGGTCAGCGCCCAACGTGTTGCCAGCCATTGCTGTCCCATTTCTACCAATTCAACTAACTTGGCCGGGTTGCTGTCCAAATCAACCAGGTTGGCCGCCTGACGGACAGGTTGAGGGCCGGTATTCATAGCCATAGCCACGTCAGCTTCAAACAGAACAGAAGCCTCGCTGGCGCAATGGCCGGTTATAGCCACCTGTTGTCCAAGAGCTTGATAGTAGCGAACCAGGGCCAGCCTGGCCTCCGGGGGAGCCGGAGTTAAAAAGTCATCCGTTCCAACCGCGGCGGCGATGCTGGCGGCGGCCAGAGGCGTATCGTCAGAGAGCATAATTGTTTTGATGCCCATCTGCCGTAACCGCATCAGGCGTTCTTCCAGGCGGGCGTTGATTATCTCTCGGAGATGAATGACCCCTATCGCCCGGCCGTTAAGCGATATAACCATAGGAATGCCGCCTTGAGCGGTAATCTGCTTGGCCACATCATTCAATTGGGATGGAACGGGATATCCTTGCGCCCGGAGGTAGGTGATCATAGTTGCGGGCGACCCCTTACGAATAGTGTTTCCGTTGAAGTCAATGCCGTTCAAGCCGGTTTTGTCGCTGGGGGAAACAACGCGGATGCCGGCAGGGGTCTCCAGAGAGGCGTCTCCGGTTTTGCCGTCGGAGGCAAGCTGTTTTTCGGCCAGGGCGATGATACTCTTACTTTCGGGCGTTTCATCGGCCAGCGAGACCAGCCGGGCCGCTTTAGCCAGTTGGGTGGCGCCGGTTTTGTCCAGGGCAATGAGGCCCGCTGCCATGCGGTAGCCCGGAACAATGGCGGCGCTCTTGTCCAGCAGCAGCACATCCACTTGCCCGGCCATTTCCATTGCATTTTGGTCTCGCAAGGGGATGATGTTGCGCCGTATCAGGCGGTCCAGCCCGGTCAGGTCGATAACACTCAACAACCCGCCGGTTGTCATTGGGCTGAGGGCCACTAATAAGGCAGTCAGCATGGTAATGGTGATGAAAGTTTCTACGCTGCCTGCTTGTAGCCCATAGCCTGAGACGAACAGCAAGGAGATAATGACCGAGCCGGCCAGCGTAGCCCGCAAAAAAGTTTTGTAAGGAGGAGGTTGATGTTGGGCCTCTGTTACAAGGGTGGCTATATGATCCGGCAAGCCCTCACCCGGCCTGGCCCTGACCCGCACAACCAGCCAGCCGGAAAGAACGCGAGCGCCGGCGGTGACGGTTGTGCGGTTGCCGCCGGCTTCACGCGCAACGGGCGTGTTTTTGCCGGTCAGGATGCTCTCATCCACCAGGGCCACACCTTCGATGACTTCGCCGTCGGCCGGAAGGATGTCTCCCGCTTCTACCAAAACCACATCTCCCCAGCGCAGGGTGGCAGCAGGTATGCTCTCGTACTCATCTTTGCGCTTCGGGTTGGATAGTTTTTTGGCCGTCACCGGGCGGCGTGCCCGGCGCAGGGTTTCGGCCCGCGCCCAACTGTGTCCCCCGGCTAACGACCCGGCAAAGTTGGTCAGGAGAACGGTAAACCACAGCCAACCGGCGACCATCGCGATAGCAACAGGTGACTCACTGCTTTCTCCCACCAGCAGCAAGATAAACGAGATGGAGGTCAGGATGCTGCCCGCTGTCGCTACCAGCATCACCGGATTACGAATTTGCCGCCTGGGGTCCAGTTTGGTAAATGCTTCGGTGAAGGCCCGTCGATATAAGGTGTGCCCGGAGTTAACGGAAATTTGAACACGTGAGAGCATTGTTTTTAGCCTGGGCGCTGTGGTTTTAAGATGTGTTGCCATAGGTTCCCTTCGGTTGCATTTATTACAATGCTTGCTACTCTTGAGTATATTCAAAAAAAGGACAATGATGGGTCAAGAAAGTAGCGAAAAGGGTCAAGAAAGTATCAAGATATGCGAGGGGAGAGCGCCTTGCTAGGCCAGGGCGCTTTCGTGCCCGGAGTCGCGCACGAAGATGCAAGAGGCATTGGTGGCTGTGACCATACGCTCGGTGAAGGCCAGGTCGACGCGCTGCTGGAGACCAAAGATATTGAGGTCGGCCTCGGGTGAGCGGGGAAGGCACTCATCCAGAGAACCGATTTCAACAATGGGCCTGGTGTTACGCGGCATACGCCCAAAGTTGATTAGATCGGCTAAAAATTTCTCGCCGTTGGCCTGTTCGTCAGGGTCGGCCACAATGGTAATGAGGTTCATCTGTCCCTGCCAGTTGCGGACCAGTTGATAAGCCAGTAGCAAGGACAGGTCTATATTGCCTAAACGCAGCCCCACCTCCCAGGCCGGGCTTTGGTCTCTAAGCCAAACGTTGATAACTTGCTCACGGCCCAGCGAAGTTTCGGGGTGTTTGGCAAATAGCAAGGCCCCCATTTCATTTTCTACGGTCCGGTCAAGGATGAACTGGAGAGTGGCCTGGTCTACTTCCGGCGTAATCGGCATAAATAGAATGTTGGGGTGAAAGAACGCGCCGCGCAGCGCTTCTAGCCCGGTTTGTAAGCCCAGAGCAAAATCTTTCACTTCTAACAAGGCAATCCGGGCAAAAATCTTATCATTGGCAAAGGCCGGCACAAAGGACTCTAACCCGGCTACACGCTCTTTGTTACCGCCGGCGTACAGGCCCAGCACATGAACAGAACCACGCGGGTAGGTTATGGCTTTTAAGAAACGGTAACTGCCCCGAAGGCTTTGGGGCGATTGGACCGCCACCAGCAAGCTGGGTCGCCAGGCCCGTTCTTGAGAGGTTGGCAGGTTGATGACTCGCATGGCGGCCCACTCGGCCAGGGTGACAAACAGGCCGCTGCGCACGTCGCTCCAGGGGGTTTGCAGGCGGCGACGCGAGAGATAGGCGTAGAGTAAAATAATTACCACAACGGCGACCAGGCTAAAACTGGGGTCAATAAGAAACATAGCAAACAGGCTGCCCGTCAAACCAATGAACGGCACCAGGCGCGGAACCTTGAACAGGGGCCTAAAGCTAACCAGGCCAATGACTTGCTCAAGCATGACCACTCCGTTGAGAACGGCATAGACCATTAAGAAGAACATAGTCATAAGAGGAGCAATAGCGTTTAACCCCCCGCCTACCAACCCAAAAACCAGGGTGGCCAGACCAATGCCGCCGGTCAGGTACATGGCCGGGCGCGGTTCGCCGGCGGTGGTTTGTCGAGCAAAGATTTCTCCGCGCGGCAAAATGTTGTGAGCCGCAATAGCTTGCAGCACCCGGGGCGCGCCCACCAGTGAGTTTAGGGCGGCGGAGAAGGTGGCGGCTAAAATTCCAATTAGCACAGCCGGCCCGTAGGCCGCCCGGTCTACCATAATGGTCAGGTTGGTTACTAATTCTGCCGGGGTGGCCACTAAAGAGACCCAGTAGGCCAGACCCAGGTAAACCAGCAGGGACACTATAACCCCGGTTATTGTCCCTTTGACAATGCTTTTGCGTGGCTCTTTCAGGGTGCCGGACATGTTGACGCCGGCCAGTACGCCGGTAACTGCCGGGAAGAAGACGGCAAAGATTTCCCAGAAGCCACCTTTAGAGAAGTCGCCCCAGATAGCCGGGGTTTGGGTAAAGCCGCCAAATCCGGGAAAGCTCCCCATAAAAATGGAGATAAGGGAAATGGTAATGATAAAGAGGATGGGGTAGCGAACCTGCGCGGCCAGATTGACGCTGACGAAAGCGATGGCAAAGCATAAGCCAAAGGCGGTAAAGACAACAACTGCCGGCGGATGGGTTGGAAAAATACGCAGCCAGCCCTCGCTAAAGGCAAAAATGTAAAAGGCAACTGAAATGGCCTGGGCCAGATAGAAAGGAACGCTGACGCTGCCGCCCACTTCCAGGCCCAGCGATTGGGAGATGATTGAAAAAGGCCCCCCGGCCTCTACCCGAATGTTGGTGACAACGGATGAAATAGACAGGGCAGTGCAGATAGTGATGAGGTTGGCTAACAGGATGATGAGCAAGCCCCCACCCAGGCCGGCGTTACCAACCACCCAGCCGGTGCGCAGGTACATCACCGCGCCCAGGATGGTGAGCAGGGTGGGCATAAAAACACCGTCAAATGTGCCAAACTTACGGGCGCCAGGCTTACCTGAAGCAGCGGATGGGAAGAGCTTGTTTAGCCTGGAAATAGAGTTACCGAGGGTATTCATAGTCCTCCGGGCAATAAATAACCAGAACGCCTCATTCCCAAACTCTGGTTTGGGAACGAGGTAAGGCGGTAACGAGGCAAGGCGTCAGTCAAGCGTCAGATAATCTCTGAGCTGTCGGGAGCGGCGAGGATGCCTGAGTTTCCATAAGGCCCGGCTTTCAATTTGCCGGATTCTTTCGCGGGTCAGGCCAAATTTTTGCCCCACTTCTTCTAAAGTATAACACCGTCCGTTTTGCAGGCCAAAGCGCAGTCTTACAATTCTGGCCTCCCTGGGGGTCAGGGTAGTCAGAATCTCTTCCAACTTTTCTCGCAATAGATGAAAGTTGGTTGTATCCGGCGGGAGTAGTGCGTCTTCGTCCTTAATAAAGCTGCCCAACTCGCTGTCTTTATCATCACCTACAGGCGTCTCCAGCGAAACCGGAGGTTGGTTAACGCGGAACATCCAGGTTACGGTTGAAGGTTTTATGTCCATTTCCACGGCCAGTTCTTCCGAGGTGGGTTTCCGGCCCCGGTCTTGCTCAAGCCGCGCCGCAACTTGGTACAGTTTACGGATACGGTCGCTCATGTGCACAGGCACGCGAATGGTTCGGCCCTGGTCGGCCAGAGCGCGCGTAACCGCCTGCCTGACCCACCAGGTGGCGTAAGTGCTAAATTTATAGCCCCGATGATAATCAAACTTTTCTACGGCTTTAATCAATCCCAGGTTGCCTTCTTGAATCAGGTCGGTAAAAGAAACACCGCGGCCCGTATACTTTTTAGCTACGCTGACCACCAGCCGGGTGTTGGCCTTGATTAAATGGTCACGCGCCCGGCGACCGGTGTCGATTTGCGTCCTTAAAGTCTCGGCTCTTTCAGAGTTACCGGGGGTTTGTCCAAGCTCTTTTTCTGCCTGGTATCCTTTTTCTAACTGTTTGGCTAACGTGACCTCTTCGGCAGCGGTGAGCAGCGGCACCCAGGCCATTTCTTTCAGGTATATGCTAAGGATATCGTCGGCGTCGATGCCGCTTAAATCAAAAGGGTCTGCCTTGATTTCAACATTATCTTCGTCTTGCCGGTCAACGGCCATCTTTTCTGCCGCTTCTGCTTCATCGGCATAAACTTTTATGCCTTGCTCGACAAGTTGAATGAATATATCTTCCAATTGAACGATGTTTTCTTCTGCTTCGGGAAACACAGCTAATAAATCGTCGGTCAGAAGATAACCCTGTTCTTGGGCTTGGCGCATTAATGGCGTTAACGAGGGGTGGGGTTCAAGCTGCGGTAATTTTCCGTTTTTGTTAATTTGTTTTAGCATATTAAGTATACCCTTATAATTCGACCAGTCTGATAACTTCTGACATTTGCGCAAACGCAAACGGCTTGTTTAAGTAGCCGTCAAAGTGCAAGTGCCGGCGTTGAGCCTCGGCTTGCATAGTGATGGTGTTTTGAGCGGTTAGCAATACAATGCGCATCTCAGGCGCTATCTGGCACGCAGCCTGAATCAGGTCTAAGCCGGTCATACCCGGCATATTGTCGTCGGTTATGAGCAAATCAAATGGGTGTTCCCGGAGTTGAGCCAAAGCCGCAAAGCCGTCTTTGGCCAGAACAGTTTGACATCCCGGCATCAGCGTTTTTATATTATACTCTAACAGAAATCGTGTGGTTTCGTTGTCGTCCACTATTAACACTTGTTTATGGTTCATTAACCGTCTCCTTGAAAAGGGTTTGCTTTGCGTGTTTTTGGCAAAAAAATGATGGCTATTTAACCACCTGCGATAACTGGGCTAATGTGAAAGGCTTGCTCAAATAACCGTCAAAGTTCAGTTGCCACTGCCGGGCTTCATTTCGTATTTCGATGATGTCTTGAGCGGACATCATGACGACTCGCATATCCGGCAAAATCTGGCGAACTGTTTGCGCCAATTTCATACCGGTCATGCCCGGCATCTTATAGTCGGTTATCATCATATCAAACGATTGCCGGCGCAATTCGACCAAAGCAGCCAGGCCGTTCTCTGCAAAAACAACCTGGTAATCGGGCGACAATTTCTTGATATCGCGCTCTAATGAAAAACGCATCAGTTTATCATCTTCCACTATCAAAATTCGTTTGATGTTCATCGACTTCCTCAGTTTTTAATAAGCCAATACT
>JAJRVO010000295.1 GCA_024277275.1 Chloroflexota bacterium | reverse complement strand
TCGGGCTGATTTTTGTCAATGTAAGAGCAGAATTGGCAGAATTAACGAATCAAAAATCTATCATTCTGAAAATTCTGCTCTGAAATGCCCACAATTGCAACAATTTTTACACCCTAATTGTCAAACCGGGAATTGCTGGCCATTAATTGATAAGGTAGCAACTTGAGTTAAAATAATAGGAGAAGATATGCCATCCCCTACTAATCCGTTTTTGTTTAGTCTAGGGCCATTTACCGTGCGCTGGTATGGTCTTTTAATTGTAACCGGCGCATTAGCCGCCGCTTATATAGCTACCATAGAAGCGCGTCGAAAAAAAGAAGACCCAGACCACGTTTGGAACTTACTTATTTGGTGTTTAATTTTTGGTATCCTGGGCGGGCGGCTGTATCACGTACTCTCTTCCCCAGCCGGGTCAAGCCGGGGTTTTAGCTACTATTTTATTGAGCAACCCTTTACCACGCTCACCGTATTTGGAGCGTCTATTCCTTTTCCAAGCGCTTTGCGCCTTTGGGAAGGGGGCTTTGGTCTTTATGGGGATTTGCTTGGCGGTATTTTAGCCATCATCATCTACACCCAGCGCAACAAAATAAACGTGTGGCGTTGGCTGGATATTGTGGCTCCCGGTATGTTACTGGCTCAAGCAATTGGTCGCTGGGGTAATTTTTTTAATCAAGAGTTATATGGCACGCCGACCAATCTGCCCTGGGGCATAACCATTACCAACGCCTACCAGCGCATCCCTCCCTATAATGATTTTGCGACCTATCCGCTAGAGACAACGCTGTTTCATCCCGTGTTTTTGTATGAGTGCTTGTGGAATTTGGCCGGTTTTGCTTTGCTTTTGTGGATAGCTCGCAAATATGTCGACCGGCTGCTGGACGGCGATATGCTATCGCTCTATTTAATCTGGTACCCTATTGGCCGCATTTTAATTGAGTCCTTACGCCCTGATGCCTGGACACTTAGCGGTATTCCAACCGCTCAAATTCTAAGCGTGCTGGCCATAGTAATTGGCCTGGGCCTAATGTATTATCGTCGCCAAAACCCGGCCCTGGCAACCAGTCCGGCCACGCATCCAACCGAATCGCCCAAGCGCCGGCGTCCGGCCAGAAAATAAATAAGCAGCGTTGACGCTGTGGTCAACAACTCTAATTTAGGCGTTCACGTAAGGGAATGGTGCATAATTTGGTTGACAAGTTTTCCATCTGACGGACGACGATAGACGGTGGACGAATGAACAGCGCCAGATATTTACGCATTTTTGACCGTCCGTCGTTGGTCATTCGTCGGCATGGTTTAGAAACGTAAAAAGTTGATTCGCGTGCTCAATGAACCACCCCAAAGTAAGGAAGTTAAAATTTCTATTGGCGCCATTGGTAAGTATCTGGGCATAGGTTGGTTGCTTTTATGCGTCATTGGGGAAGGTCACAGCAGGCTCTACCCCAGTGAATACATCGATGCTTCATCGACGCCCGTGGGGTATGTTGCGCAACTGCGATACGCCACGCTGCCCTCGGCGGTTGGTTTTGTCGCCGTTCATTATTGGTTTGTCACTTTTAACCCGGAAAGCGGAGAATGGCATCGCTGGGAGGTGTGGCAGGAGCCGGATGTGTACGGCGCCACCTGGAGACACGTCCACAAGGATTTGATGTATCCTGATTCCGGCGTTGGCGGCGGCTCCTATGTTATCGATAAAGAATGGCGGGGCGCGGTCGCCCAAGACATCATCGCGGTCTTAAAAACCTCCCCCGGCTATCCGGATCGAGACATATACCGGGCCTGGCCGGGTCCCAACAGTAACACCTATATTGCCTGGGTTCTAAAACAATCAACCGCGTGGGCCGACTTGCATCCGATGGGCGTGGGCAAAGATTATCTTGGCCTTGTTGGAATTGGAAGGTCAACAACTGAAACCGGCATCCAGCTTGAAAGCCCTTTACTGGGCATTAAAGCGGGGTTACGCGACGGGCTGGAAGTTCATATTTTAAGCCTGACACTGGGCGTCGACATCTTGCCCCCGGCTATCAAAACCCCATTCGGGCGAGTCGGTTTTACCGAATTATAAAGCATTTCAGCGCTTCAGCATTTCAGCTTGTCAGCATTTCAGTCTATCAGTTTTATGGTTTTTGGCTGACTGGCTGATAGACCGACAAGCTGACAAGCTAACAAGCTATTTACAGGAGCAAACAATGTTAAAAATTTCTTTGGAGTATTGCCGCCCTTGAAGCTACACGGACCGGGCCGTGAGCCTGGTCAATGAACTGTTGGGAGACAAACAACTTGAGGCTCAAATCGAGGCGCTGGATTTAATTCCTTCCAGTGGAGGTCGGTTTGAAGTCACCGTTAATGACGAGTTGATTTTCTCCAAGAAAGCTCTTAATCGCCATGCCGAACGAGGCGAGGTATATGGCCTGGTGAAAGCCAGGGCAACCTAGTACACGGCGGCGTAAATCCTTCGGTAGTTTATGGAGTGAAAAAGTGCACTTTTTCACTCCATAAACTAAGCAACGCGCTGCTTGTAACTACCGAAAGACTTCCGCCAAGCTGTACTAGGAGAGACAGACCCTCTCATTCATTATCATCATTTGACATCGCTATATGCAGGGACTATAATCCGTGCGTTTGCATTAAGCTTATCTCAAATTAACTAGAGAAAAATCTTAAATTAAGTAAGGGCGCTATTATTCACATGGAACAACGCACTATCAACATATTTGTCGGTATATTATTGCTAACCGGAGCTTTGCTTTGGATTGACACAGCGAATTTAGATTACGTTTTCCCAACCCAAACTGCGGCGACAACTTTAGAAGCCACACCCTTGTGGGCCGCTTTTCTTCCCTGGCAAGGCAACCAGGAGCGCAGCATAAGAATACATCAAGGACTAGACTTGCAGGGCGGGATACAAGTAGTTATGGAAGCCGACCTGCCTCCCGAGGAACTGCAAGATGGCTCTATGGAAGCCGCCCGCATTATTGTGGACAACCGGGTTAACGGCTTGGGCGTAACCGAGCCGCTGGTTCAGCTTCAGGGCAGCAACCGCATGATTGTAGAGCTGCCCGGCGTCTCAGACCCGGAATTAGCCATCAGAACCATTCGAGAAACCGGCCTGTTAGAGTTTGTCGATGCCGGCAATGCCGCTATCCCAC
The DNA here is from genome assembly GCA_024277275.1 of Chloroflexota bacterium. GTDB lineage: Bacteria > Chloroflexota > Anaerolineae > 4572-78 > J111 > JAJRVO01. The sequence continues at coordinate 3,865 of JAJRVO010000295.1, read as the reverse complement.
GGGGAACGGTAATTCGCACCTCTGTGGGCAATGGCGGAACAGCGGGCGTAGAAGCCCCTGCAACCGATGCCGCCGGCGATGCCAACGCCGCTGCCGCAGACGAGAACGGCGAGACCGTGTCGGACAGAGTTTACGAGACTATTATCACCGGCGGCGATTTAGACGTTGTCTCTAATGCCGGTTTCAATCCGCAAAGTCGCGTTATAGAAATAAACTTCAGCCTAAAACCCGAAGGCGGGCAAAAGTTTGGCGAACATAGCGGAGCAAATGTTGGCAGTTATCTGTGCATTGTTATTGATAAAGTGGTGCTTTCATGCCCCGTTATCAACGCCAGAATTGACAGGAACGGCACCATCTCGCTGGGCAACGACAGCCTGGAAGAAGGCCAGGCATTGGCTATTCAGTTACGCTATGGCGCTTTGCCTGTCCCGCTCAAAATTGTAGAAAACCGCTCTGTGGGACCAACTCTGGGCCATGACTCGGTCCAAAGAAGCATCAGGGCCGGCACGGTGGGCTTGATTATTGTGCTGCTCTTTATGGTAGTTTACTATCGATTGCCCGGTTTTATGGCCGCCCTGGCCTTAGTTATTTACGGGCTGCTCAACTTTGCCCTTTACAAGATTATCCCTGTTACTTTGACACTACCGGCCATTACCGGTTTTATTCTATCGGTGGGTATGGCCGTTGACGCCAACATTTTGGTCTTTGAACGTATGAAGGAGGAGCTAAGAGCGGGTCGCACCTTAAAACTGGCGATGGAGCTTGGCTTCAGCCGCTCCTGGCCCTCTATCCGCGACTCGGCTCTTAGCACGCTTATCACCTGCCTTATTCTTTTCTGGTTCGGTTCAAACTGTGGGGCCAGTGTTGTTAAAGGGTTTGCCATTACCCTGGCTCTGGGCGTTATTACCAACATCTTTACGGCTATCACGGTCACTCGAAATCTACTTCGCCTGATGTGGGGGCTGGCCGGCGAAACCTTAAAAGATAACGCCGCGTTGATAGGCTTTCGCGCTGAAACGGATGATAATCGTCAAGACGCCTCTTCATGGACCTCGTGGTTGCTTGATATTGTAGCTAAACGAAGAATCTACTTTATTGCATCCACTATTTTCATTAGCCTGGGTCTGGCTGCAATGGGCTTTGCATTTACCCAGTTTGGCACCCCCCTAAAACTCAGCATCGACTTTACCAGCGGTTCGTTGATGGAATTACAATTTGTAGAGCAACCGCAACCCGCCGCAGTTAGAAAAATATTCACCGATTTCAGTTATGAAGGCCAGGATTTTAATGACACGGCCGTCACAACTGCCGAACAGTTGGGTAAAGAAACCATCCTCATTCGCTCTAAATTTTTGGACGACATAGCCAAAACAGAGCTACAAAACCAAATTAGAAATCAAGTGGGGGATTTTGAAGAGTTGCGTTTTGACTCGGTTGGCCCGGCAATTGGCCAAGAGGTGACAAAGGCCGGAACCTACGCTGTAATTGCAGCCGCAATTGCCATTCTGATATTCTTGATTTTTGCCTTTCGCTCTGTGCCCAATGCCTTCCGTTACGGAATTGCGGCCGTTACAGCTATGGTTCACGATATTCTGGTAACATCCGGGCTTTTTGCCATTTTTGGCGTTGTGTTTGGCTGGGAAGTGGATGCTCTGTTCTTAACCGCCATCTTAACCGTTATTGGTTACTCGGTCCACGATACTATCATTGTTTTTGACCGCTTACGCGAAAATCTGCCCCGCTACCGCACCGAGTCATTTGCGCACGTTTGTAACCGCAGTTTGCTGGAAACCCTTACCCGCAGCGTGGTAACATCAATCAGCACCATGTTTGTGGTTGCGGCTATTCTGCTCTTTGGCGGAGCTACCATTAAACAATTTACAACAATCATTTTGATTGGGATTATCACCGGAACCTACTCCTCCGTTTTCAACGCAGTGCCAATCCTGGTTGCCTGGCAAGAGGGTGAATTTGGAGCCTTCTTCCGGCGTTTAATTGGTCGCGCTCCGGCAAAAGCGCAGGCTTAAAGTTGGCTTAGATTCGCGCCATTAAAAAAGCTCCCCTTGTAATTCCGGGGAGCTTTTTATTATTTTACAATCCAAGTTATTTAATTCTCTCCACTGTTAAGCGGCAAACTAAACGTAAAGTTGCACCCTACTCCCACCTCGCTTTCTACCCAAATATCTCCGCCATGAGCCTCGACAATTTTCTTGGCAATGGCTAAACCCAAACCCGTTCCCTGGACATCATATTCGCTGGCTTCGCCCCGGTAGAACTTGTCAAACACCAAATCCAGATCGTCCGGGGCAATGCCAGGGCCGGTATTGCGCACAAACAGTAGCGCTCTGACCGTATTGCAAGAAAGCATAACATCAACGCTGCCGCCCGGCCAGTTATATTTAATGGCATTATCAACCAAGTTCAAAATCACCTGTTTCAAGCGGTTATTGTCGCCCTGGAGCAAAGGGATACGACCGGAAACATTCAAAGAAAGCGTTATCTCTTTTGCGTTGGCCTGTGGATAAAGCTGTTCAATAGCTTCCTCTGCCAACGCCTGAAGTTTTACCTCTTCCTTTTCCATATGGATGCGGCCGGTTTCCATTCTCGATAAGTCCAAAAAATCATTGACCATCTGCGCCAGGCGCGACGCCTCGCGGTTAATACTCTCTAATCCGCTCCTGATTTGCTGAGGGGGCATATCGGGCTTCATTAACATCAATTGGCTATACCCAACAATTGAAACCATAGGCGAACGTAGTTCATGCACAACATTGGCTAACTCGTCGCTCTGTCTAAAAAGGCGGGCATTTTCAACCGCTACCGCAGCCTGAGCGGCCAACGTATCAAGGATATCAATGTCATCGCCGGTAAAACCGACATTGTAACGTTTATTAACCACCTCCAAAACGCCAATTATTTTCTCTTTAACTTTTAGCGGAACCCCCAAAATATTCCGCGTAACAAAATTTGTGCGTTTATCAACGCCCCCAAAATGGCGATCATCTTCTTGAGCGTTATCAATAACCAAAACCTCGCCGTTTTGCGCAATCCAGCCCGCAATGCTTCCTTCCAACGGCACCGGAATCCGTTCAATCTCAGACCCTCTATCGCCTGTGGCTGCCTCAAAATAAAGCTCGCCCGTCTTTTTGTCTAACAGCAAAACACTGGCGGCCTCGGTATCGGTTAGCTGAATAGCCACCTCCATAATAGATTGCAGCAGCGTATCCAGATCAAGCATAGAATTTAATGACCTGCTGATCTCTAAAATCATCTCAAGGCGAGCAACCTGCATTTCTGGAGATCGGCTATGATTTTCGGGAACTTTTAACGGGGTTGACATTTGGCCCATACCACAAACTTTGCTGAGTAACCATATAAAAATACTTTTAAGAAACTCCTGCTTTCTTCAGTAACTCAAACCGTTCCTGGTCGAAGACCTCAAGAAATTGCAAACCATTTTGGTTCGCCGAACGTTTTGGTTTGCCACTTTTGGAATCCTGATTGCTGGTAGAGGGTACATCGCCATTTTAACATTTGACTGAGACAATGACAAGAGGGCATAAGTCCTAGCGTACTATCGTTTAATTATTCTTATGGCGACATATTGCCCTAAAAACGTGATTTTTTACACAACTTGATAGTTTTTGAGAGTCTAACCATGCTAGAATATCGACGAATTAGAAGCAAAAATCAACGTAACTGTTCGCATTGCGCTTACATCGGGTCCGCGACCAGCGTCCCAGTCCCATCGTCGCCGGGTCGCGGACCCGGCTAGAGCAAACAATACCCATAATAGTTACAAATCAACAGGCAAAGAAAAATCAGTGAACAAGGCAGATACTTTAACCGGGCTTTACAAAATAAC
>JAJRVO010000294.1 GCA_024277275.1 Chloroflexota bacterium | reverse complement strand
GGACGAAAGCCCACAGATGTTGCGCTGGTGTTGTCCCGCTTGCATAAGTTTAAAAAAAGCGTTGGCATCGCCCTGGCACAGGGTATCCATCAGGATGGTATCCTCTGCTTTCATCTGTACATATTCCACCGAGTTAAGAGGTGGCCCGTCAAAGGCCGGGCCAAGGTGAGCCAGGTCGCCGGCGGCTATAACAACGGTTCGCCGTTGGGCCATCTCCTGACGTAACACCTCAACAAAGGCTTTATATCTTGGTTCGACTTCAATATCGGCTTGACCCGTCATGAAGTGATGAAAAGAGCCGCACAAAATCGGCACTATGGGGCAGGGATTGTCGCCCCGTAAGTATTGCAGCCACACCAGGGCTAATTCAATGGAATGTTCGCCCCGGTGGTGTAACTCCTCGGCAAATGCCTGCTCCGTTCCCAGCGCTTCGGCCAACCGGTCTACCAAGTCCTTGTCGGTAGGCATCACGCCCAGCGGCGAGGCATAGTTTTGACGGGTCAGGGTAATTTTGCCAAAATCGCCGTTGTGGTCGGTTCCAAAAATAATGATTAACTCGGCCTAGCGCACAGCCTCGGCGCTGCTGGCCCAAAGCTGGGCATAAACCGGCCCGCCGCGTTCATAATCAATGTGAGGGCAGATAATGCCCCGGCTGGTAGCCGGAGAGGGTTGAACGCCGTTCACCTTATCCAGATATCCTTGCAACATCTGGCGCAACTCATCGGGATCGGCAGGATATGAGGGGCCGGCCATCGCCGGTTGGCGAAACGGCGAGTTGCGATACTCTTCGATGGCCTGTTGCCTGGCCTGGTAAAAGGTTTCATTGTCCAGAAGTAGAGCGCGGTCAAACTGTTCCAGCAGGTTTTCAATCATCGTTTGAGGTACGCGCAAGCCATACTGCGCTTCTAGCGTAGCTTTTATCTCCGGCAGCGTTTGTTCACCGTCGCACAACATAGCCAGTGGTCCTAAAACCTGGGGCAAAACAATCACCGCGTTAGTCAGTTTCAAGCTGTCTTGAATCAAGAATACCGGCTCGCCCTCGTAGACAAAGGGCTGCACGTTCACGTTTCGGAGTTTGGGTTTGCTTTGGCGCTTCATGCATAAATGTCCTATTATCGTGAAAGGGTTCGGTAATTCAAGTAGCCGTTAAAAAGGGCGAATGACGAATGACGGCGGACGAATGAAATGATAACGCCGAGTTTTTGTCGTCCGTCCATCGTCTTTCGTCTGGTTGACTAAAACGATTGAAATAATTACCGAATCATCTCCGTACAATATAGCATCATACAGAGTTTACAACAACTTGTGGCAGCTAAAACCTGTTACTGCCCCAACAAAATCCTCTTTATCTGCGGAACTGCCTCGCGGGCGCGAGCCTCAATCTCCGCATCCGAGAGTGTGCTCAAGGGATGGGTGATAACTGCCGGATCAAGCCCCTCCATACCGAGCGCAGCACGCTGCACATGCGCTTCGTGTAGGAAACCGGCGGTTACAATCATGGCGGTGGGAATTCCTTTTTCTTCCAGACTAACCGCATCGTGCGTACAGCACGAGGTGCAGGAGCCTCAATCGCCAATGGCGGTAATGACGGCGCCATTTTCCTGAGCAATTTCCTGGATAAGCTCAGGCGCGGCGTTTTTTGAGAAACTTTCCTTATTGTAATAGCGGACGACTAAATTAGGTGTTTCTTTCTCCAACAGAGAGATAATCTTGCGCAGGAGCTTGCCGCCGTTCCACTTGGTGTTATCGAGAACACCCAAATGGAGGCCCTCAAGCGAGGATATACGCGGCGCAAGAGCTTTTGGCTCGGCTTCAACCACGCCTCGTGGGTCATATACAATTTGGCCTGTTTTTAATTGAATGATACTCATGTTGCCATTGTCCTTAAGACCAGGTAAACATTTTCCAAATTATTGGGGAGGTTCATTGAACACGGGAATTAACTTTACAATTTTGACGAATGACCAACGACGGACGGTGAAAAAAACGTGAATATCCGGCGTTGTTCATTCGTCTACCGCCTATCATCTTTCGTCAGGTGAAAAATTGTGAACCATCCCAAAATTTGGACACATAGTCAACACTGAAAATATCACAAAATTGCCAAGTAATCAAAATCTTGGGGTGATTTTCATAACCCGGTCAAACCAAACCAAAAAATCGAAACACAATGACCACAAAGAAGATACAAAGAACACCAAGAATCTCTGTGAATTTTGTGTTTAAATTTTTTGCTCAATGTGCAACAATCTGGGGGCTAACATATTATTGTGAAACTGCCCTAAGAATCGAAAAAGCCGGGCTGCCACGACCCGGCTTTCCCAAAAGGAGGAGAAGAGAGCGTCAATATACTATTGACAGTTACATAATACCATTAGTTATCAGGCGTAGCTTGACGTGTCAACAATGCTAACTTGCCGCTAACCCTACGCTAACCAAACGCTGACGGGATAAACAGGGTAAGGAGTATGAAGTAAGGAGTAGGAAGTATGTAGTAGGCAGCAATTCCCGTTTTGGAAACTGTGCCGCCGATAATCACTCAGTCGGGCTGATTTTTGTTGGCGTAAGAGCAGAATTGGCAGAATTAACGAATCAAAATTCTATCATTCCGGAAATTCTGCTCTGAAATGCCCACAAG
>JAJRVO010000293.1 GCA_024277275.1 Chloroflexota bacterium | reverse complement strand
CCAAATTGTTGCATTTTACGCATTACGCATTACGCATTTTTTTCTGAACCGCGCTGATAAAAGAGACAAAGGGGGAGTTATGATTTGGGAACCGTTACTGTTGTCGCTGCAAGTGGCGGTGTTGGCTACGGTTCTGGTGACGCTGATTGGGCCGGCCCTGGCAATTTGGCTGGCCCGGTCCAATTTTTGGGGAAAGAGCCTGATTGAGACCTTGATTAACCTGCCGCTGATTTTGCCCCCCAGTGTGGTCGGTTACTATCTGCTGCTCTTTTTGGGTCGTAGCGGCCCGCTTTACATCTTGGGGGTGCGGATTGTTTTTACCTGGCCGGCGGCAGTTGTCGCCTCGGCGGTTGTGGCGCTGCCCTTAATTGTTCAATCCAGCCGGGCGGCTATTGCAAACGTAGACCCTGCGCTGGAGAAAGCAGCCGGTACATTAGGTTCTCCCCCCTGGAAAGTGATTTGGGACATCACCTTGCCTCTATCGCGTCGGGGTATTTTGGCCGGAGTCGCCCTGGCTTTTGCCCGCAGCCTGGGCGAGTTTGGGGCTACGTTGATGGTCGCCGGCAATATTCCGGGGCGCACCCAAACTTTGCCCCTGGCTATCTATGATTTGGTGCAGGCTAACCGCCTGGCCGAAGCCAACAGCGCGGTTTTGGTTATGACCGCCGTTGCCTTTGGACTGCTCTTTTTGGTTAACCGTTTGGAACGTCGCTCCAACGCCCGCGAGAAACAGTATGCTTGACGTTGACATTGAAAAACGGTTGGAAAACTTTACCCTAAACGTTGCCTTTCAAGTCGACCAGGAAGTTTTGGTTCTTTTTGGCCCCTCAGGTGTGGGCAAGAGCATGACCTTTAACTGCATTGCCGGGCTGGCTCAACCCGACCGGGGCCTTATTCGGCTGGGGGGGCGCATTCTTTTTGAGAAGGATGGGCAACGCCGCAAAGATGTGCCGCTCCACCGGCGACAAATTGGCTATGTGTTTCAGCATTACGCCCTCTTTCCGCATCTGACAGTAACCCAAAACCTGGCCTATGGTTTACAGGGACGGCATGACACGTCGGCCCAAGTTGAATCGATGTTGGCCCGTTTACGCCTGAACGGATTAGCCAACCGATATCCCCGCCAGCTTTCAGGGGGACAACAGCAGCGGGTTGCTCTGGGCCGGGCTTTGATGATTAAGCCGGCTCTGTTGCTGCTTGATGAACCCTTTGCCGCGCTTGACCAGGGCATCCGCGAGAATCTCCAGACCGACCTGGCCGAGTTGCAGCGCGAATTGGGGCTGGCGGTCATCTATATTACCCATAACCTGATGGATGCCTTTGCTCTGGGAGACCGTCTGGCGGTGATGCAAACAGGCCGCTTGGAGCAGGTAGGGCCTATCCGCGAGGTCTTCCATCGCCCCAACAGCCGGAGCGTAGCCAAAATTATTGGCGTGCGAAATTTACTGGATGGAGTCGTGCAGTCGGTTAGCGCGGAAGGTCTCATCATTGACTGCGAGGGGTATACTATCGTCGCCCCACCTACCTCCCATACGCCGGGAGAGCGGGTCGCTTTTTACATCCGCCCGGAAGACGTAAAAATTCTCTATCCCGACCGGCCTCTAGCATCAACCGTGCAGTACAATCGCTTTACCGGGCATGTGCTGCAAACAGTACCGGGCGGCGCATCGGTTACGGTGCGTTTGGGAATGGAAGGCAAGCGCGTCGAGCTGGAATCCCGTTTGCCGACGCGGGTTTACCAATCTCTAGGGCTTGAGGTTGGTTCTACGCTGGACTTCTCCTTGCGCCGTGACTGCATAATGCTGTTGCCGCATAGTCAACGTTAATCTTTACTGACCCACCCACTTCAACTGAAAATTTACCCCGTCTGGGGTAGTAGTCAAGCCAATCAAGGTGAAATCCGGGGGAGTTTGCGCTTTAATGGTCTGCCCCAAAACGGTTACCATTTCGGTAACGCCCTGCGGCAGCCAACCGGCGGGAACGGTTAAAAAGCCAAAGCGCACCCAGCGGAGTTGGCTGACCACTTCCGTACCTTGCATTTCAAGGAGTAGCCCTACGTGTACCACGGGTTTCAAGCCAAAGATATTGGCCTGGGTGGTCACTTGCATCTGGCCGTTTACGTCAAAATTAACTGCTGTTGGTCGCTTGATGGTTTCTGAGGCCATCCGGCTCAGGCTTTGCTCCGATAGAAATATGGTGATATCCGGCGCAATTGTGGCCGGTTGGATAGTCGCCGGAGGCGGGGGGACGGATTGAAAAAGTAACAAAAGGAAAACAACTATCAACAAACCAATCAAAGCGCCCGCAATTGACCCCAAACAGCCCCACTCTTTCATGGCGACTCTTTGATTTCAAGCTGAATTTGAACGTGATTGGTGCTTACATTGGTTATAATAACGGGGACGCCGAGGGTGGCCGAGATAGCGTTAACCATTGCGGCTAAACTTTGGTTAATGACGGGGACATCCTCGGCAAAAAAACCGTTTAACTCCGGCGGAAGGCTGGTTTCCGCTATCTGGGTGTTAATCAGGCGCACTTGCAGCATTTGGCCGGTAAACTGTAACTCAAATAAGCCCGTAACCTGCACCGGGGCGTTCATTACGGTTGTGTTGCCGATAACGGCCACCTGGTTGTTCGGCAAAACGTCAATTCTAATTGTGCCGTCGGTGGGCTGCTCTGCAAAACGGTTTAAGAAGTTTTCGCTTAACGTTACGCGCAAATCCGGGGCGGTTGGGTTGGGGGCAAGCGTGGGGATGGGCGCAACCAGGGCCGCGGTCAGGGTCGCCAAAACCGCCAGGATTATCCCCCCTGACAAGCCAAATATCACGCCGCCCAAACAGCCCAATAGACCACAACCGACGGGATCATCGATGGGGGAATAGGGGGTATACGCGGCCCGGTTTACAGCATCCGCACGACGGTGGGGGCCTCGTTCCATAACTCTTCAAGTTGGTAATAAGCTCGTTTTTCTGGGGAAAAAATGTAGACAATAACGGAGCCAAAATCAATGAGCATCCAGCCCGATTCGGCGTTTCCTTCAACTATCGCCGGCTGAGAGCCGTCTTTTTTGAGGGTTTCAAGTAACCCGTCGCTAATGGCGTCAATTTGTCGATTTGATGTGCCATCGCACAAAATATAATAATCTGCCAAAAGGGTCACTTTTTGCATATCCAACATTAAAATATTGGACGCTTTTTTACCGGCAATTACATCTACCACGGTGTGGGCTAATTCGTTGGCTTCCAGAAGTACCTCCTAATTCCTTTCTCCCTAAATGTTATCACATGTTGGCCTTGTCGCCAAAAGTAGCCCCCGACTTTTTTGAAGAAATGCTGTCCTTCTGGTATCATTTGGTTTATTCTCGGTTGTAATGCTCAGCGTTTCAGATACTAAAGGTTGTGCAAACAAGTTTGCCAAGACCTTTAGGGTCTCCAGAATTTGGAGGTTATGTGCCTAAACATACTCGTACCCTGTTGACGCCATTTATTTTGCTGGCGCTGGCTTTGGCAACTGCATCCCCGGTTTTTGCCCAGAACTCGACGCCCGGCGAGGCCATTGATTTTACGCAGCTTCTCCCGGCGGCATTGACGCTGCTGTTGCCTGTCGGCATGATATTGCTTATCAGCAGCGCTATGCCGGAGGATAGAGCGCCCGCCACGGCCATTAACCTGTTGATAGTTTGGAGCGTGGCGGCTCTGGCCTATTTTGGGGTCGGTTTTGCCTTTCATTTTGGGGGGATTGCCCAGGTAAGCGCCAACCCGGATTTGAGGAGTCTCTACTGGGAGTGGTACCCGCTGGACCAATCGGTTGATGTTGGCGTCGCCCGGTTGTGGGGCGTGGTTGCTCTGCGCGGCTGGTTCCTGTCCGGCGAAGCCTCGACGCCTGGCGCGTTGCTGCTCTTTTTAAGCCACGTCTCGCTGGTAGGCGCTGCGGCCATGGTTCCGGCCGGCGCTTTAATCCGGCAAGGCCGGGCAACCACCGCCATTTTAACCGGCTTGCTAACCGGAACGCTCATTTATCCTCTTACCGGCAACTGGCTGTGGGGCGGAGGGTGGCTCTCTAACCTGGGGGGCAATTTGGGCTATGGACACGGTCTGGTTGATTTTGGCGGAGCCGGCGTAATTTTTCTGACGGGCAGCGCGGTTACGCTAGTCGCCCTGTTTCTATTTCGACCCACAACGCCGGAAGTTGTTGAAACTCCACTTGATGATAAGGTGGTGATAACTGCCGGGGCAAGTGGACGCCTGACCGTTTATGAGGGTACAACCGACTCTGCTCAAGAGGAAGAAACCCTGCAAGCGACGCCAATGCCCTCGGCCTACTTGCCCATTTTAAGCATGTTGGGGGCAGGGTTAGTCCTTTTGGGATGGTTTGGCCTGACCACGGGCGGGCATGCCCCCACTGCTGTGGATTTTGCTCCGGCCCAGGCAGCGGTCAATGGTTTGCTGGCGGCGCTGGCCGGGGCCTTGACTGCGGCGGGGTATAGCTGGTTTACCACAAAGGAACTTAACCCGTTGATGACCGCTCGCGGCTTGATTGCCGGGCTGATTGTGGCGATGGCCGGCGCGCCCTTTGCGCCTGTCTGGCTCTTTGTGGTCGCCGGTTTGTTGATGGGGTTACTGACACCGCTGCTCATTTACTTGTTTGACCAAAGGATGCGCCTGACCGACGAGTTGGGAACCCTGACCATCTATGGCGTCAGCGCCATTGTCAGCCTGCTGCTGGTCGCGTTTTTTGCCGATGGCCGGGCCGGACAGGGTTGGAACGGCATCGGCGCGACCGATTACCAGGGGGTGGTTGGACAAGGCGTTAGCGGGCTGGCGGCTGCCTCCGGCTTTGCCTCCGATTGGCCCGGCCAACTGCAAGCTCAATTGTTGGGTATGGGGGTTATGTTGGTTTGGGCGCTGCTTACAAGCTATCTTCTATTCCAGACTATCATTGCCGTAGCCAACGCCTGGGCGCGCACCGGCTTGGAGTTGGCCGGTCCCTCGCTTCGCGCCGACGATTTAACCCAGCCAAATATTGAGGAGCCGCCCGAAGATACGATTGACTCTCAATTAGTATCTTAGCAATTGAGACTTTGCTTTTTTGGCAAGAAAATTACGGTAAAACGGGACGAATTTGCGAATGAGCGAATGGCGAATGATAGGCCCGATTCGCCATTCGCTCATTCGCCATTCCGGTTTATCCGGGTTAGGAGTTAGTTAGAGATTGGAGATTATCGCTTTTTAATCTCCAATCTCTCCAGGTTTTTTAACGCCCCCCAATTCTCCCCAACTTAACTGCGTATAGATAGCCCCCGTTGGTTTTAACTCGCTCTTTATCAGGCTAATCTTCGTTACCGCCAGGTTGACCAGTTGCCCGATGTTGGCCTGCTCTTGTGTTAGGGCCTGGCTCAATTGCGGCAAATGCCGTGGCCTAATCCCTTTTGCGACCCGGCCAATAGTCAGGTGGGGCGAGTAGGGGCGCGGCTCCGGGTTAAAGCCGATTGCCGTTTTAAGACCTTTTCCCAAATCCTGGTGCAGCGTTACCAGAGCAGGCGTATCTCCCGATATGCCAACCCAAACAATACGTGGTCGTCGCATATTTGGAAAACAACCCAACCGGCCTAAAGTGAGCGAGAAGGGTTGGCAGGCTGATGCAGTCGCGCCAAGCGCGTCGCTTACTTTAGCAATGTCGTTGGTCGCCATGTCGCCCAAAAAGTGAAGGGTCAAGTGAATATTTTGCGGGGCTGTCCAGCGCACGCTCTTGGGCGGAACAATACTTTTTAATCGGTTTTGTAAATTACTCAGAGCCGCGCGGGCCTCGGTTGATAGGTCTATGGCTATGAATGAGCGAATGGTTGTCATAATGGGTTGATTATATTATAGCGCGGCAAGCCGCAAATTAACAATGAGCAATTAACAATGAACAAATAATTCTCGCGGATAACGCAAATGTTGCGAGGTAATACTATAATGGCGGTCGATACACCATCCCCCAATCTCTTTGCCCTGTCATTCAACGTATAGTACAATTTGCGTGTCAATATCCTGACATTTGATTAAACCATCCCCAGGAGTTCCATCAAAAATGTTCTATCGAAATATTTTGCTCTACTGGTCGACAATTGCCTTATGGTTATTATCCGCTTGTACCCCCAATAACGTGCCTCTTGGCCCCAACACAACCGAAACTGAAACGGGTAACGGAAATACCATTGAAATTGAGGTTGCCAGAGAAGGGGTATTTACCGTGCAGGGCGACCAACGTCAGGCCTTGCCTCTCTCTGAGCGAGTCGCTTTAGTTGCCGGGCAGGGCGTAGCCGTCGATGAAAATGGCCGGGCCATTGTTCACTTTGGCAATCTGTTAACTGTAGAGGTGTTGCAGGCCGGTCAGTTGCAGGTCCAACACTTCTCTGTTGACGAGCAAGCAGCGACAATTCTGGCGCGGCAAGATAGCGGGATATTGATTGCCGACCTCGGCCCTTCGCAAGGAATAGATAACCGGTTTACCGTCCAAACAGCATTTGCCACAATTACAGCCGGCAGTAACGCCCGCTTTGTTGTAGTGCGTGAGACGAGCGGCCTGTTAGAATGGGTTCTTGCGCTGGAGGCGGACCAGGATGACTTGCAGATTACGGCGGGAGGCGTCACCAAATCTTTAGTGGGGGGTCAGGCTCGCTGGATTGCCCCGATGGGCGAACCCGGCCCGGTGGTTGTTGTCACCAAAGGGGTTGAAGCCTGGCTGTCGGGAGTTCGAAACAGCGCTTCTGAGCCGGGAATTAGCGAGGTTTTGTTGCCTCCGGCCAATATGCTGGCCGACACAAGCTCCCTGACTACGTTGCCCGCTCCCGGCCAAGCGGTTGAACTAAGGCGTGATGTGCAAGGGGCCATCAACCTGACCCTGGACCAACACGGTATCTTTGGCGCTCCCGGCTACACTCTGGAAGATTGTAATGGCGACGGCGCTCTGGATATTGCGATACTAAATGGCGTATTGAGGCTGGATTTTGGAGATGTGCAGGCCCGGGTTCAGGCCATAGACGTGACCGTGTTCAATCGCGGTCAGCCGGGTTATGGGTCATTACAGGGTTTGGATTTGGCTAAAAATGAGCTTGGCCGGCAGCGGGTAGAGGTTGGCGGAGGCGCGCTGCAAACGCTTGGCTTGCGCACCAATCACCGCTACCATTACGCCGAGTTGGTTGCAGGCAACGCCTGCTTTTTGGGCGTTAGTCTGACCCCGCTTTCTGTAGCGGGGGAACCCGTCCAACCGCCCCCAATCGCGCCGAATATACAAAGTAATGAAGTGGTCAATGTTTTGGCATCCACAGCGGAACGCCTGCCGGAAAATGGCGAGTTTCAGGCCCCGTTTGCGGGCGCTGATGATGGGACAAGTCAAATTCAAATTGACGGAAATCAAAGTGACTGGGACGCTCTTGCCGGCGAATGGACGCTGTTTTCAACCATAACCCACAATGCCAACTGCGCTACCCGCTACCCCGATTCGGGCAATCTCGTCGACTTGGAAGGGCAGGTTCGATTGGCCTATGATACTCAGAATTTGTACGTCACTTTTATGGCAAATGATGACGGTGTGACCACCTATACCGGCACAGATGAACGTTATTTTCTGGGCGACTCGCCGCAGTTGTTGCTGGATTTAGACTTAAACGGAGATTTTAACGACGCCCAGTTGAGCGGAGATGATATCCAGATTGACCTGCTGCCCAACGTTGACGCTCCCAAAGCGGCTTTGTGGCAGCTAAGTACGCTTTCCTCGCGGCCTTTTCCCGAAGCGCCGGTGGCAGCCGCCCGCACCGAAACCGGCTACTTTGTAGAAGCGGCCTTTCCCTGGCAATCGCTGGGCGTTATCCCCCAACCCGGCGACCGCCTGGGTATTGTCGCCAGCATCAGCGATAATGACACGCCGGATGCCAATGCCCAGGAGTGCATCATTTCTACCGCTCCCCAACGAGAGTGGCGAAACCCCACCACCTGGGGCACGGCGCTATTGAAACCAGCCGAGTAGTAGGTTGGGTTTTTCTCATTCCAACGCAGAGCGTTGGAATGCAGTACGGACGCTCCTGCGTCCGGCGTTATCGTGTCTTAAGAAAACCTGTCGGGTTTGTAACGCTCAGTATTTGGGCCTTGCCGGCGCTGTAATGCAGTTTCTTGCTACCGTACACTTTTAGCAGCAGGTTGGGTTGAATGGGTAAACACTGACGAGTCATCTAAAAAACTGTTGGGTTTCGCTCAAAATTACGCTAAAAAGCAGAAAATGAAACCCAATCCGGTGCGGACAGCCAGATAATTTTGGCTCAACCCAACCTACCCCTCAAAAGGGTACGGTAGTGAAATGCGGTTTAATAATGGATGGCTCTGGGCAATTCTTTAGCCTGCTCTATCCAGTTGGTAATTTGTTTCTCTGAGGGCAGGCTGCGAACCAGGTTTCTCTCTTCATTAATCTCGCATACTTTGGCGTGCAGGTTGGCCGGGTTGCGTCGGGCCAGTTCTGGAACGGTATCTACCCCGGCAACCTCAAACAAATCAGCATACTCCTCGCCAATCCCTTTCACCCGCGCCAGGTCGGCCCGGTTTACCCAGGCTAAAATTAACTTTTTGCTGATACCGGATTGCTCGGCTAACTCTTTGCGCCCCTTTGGAGTAGCGCCTGCTTCAAGTAGTTTTTCCTGGGTTGTTATACCAGCCGCATCCAATTTAGAGGCGTAGACTTCGCCAATACCTTCAATGTCAACAAGCTTTGCCATAATAAACACTCCCTCAATTGATTAGATTATTAGAAATTTGTTTCTTGTATAGCTTATGCTACCAGGTCAACATTACAATCCATATTACAAAAACAAACTTGATTAAATAGACATTATACCGATTAGACTTATGTTAATCTAGTAAGAGCAGAATTGTCTGAATGATAGAATCAAAATTCTTTAATTCTGAAAATTCTGCTCTCAATAGCAGGCAAAAAATGAAACACATTTAAATTGATATAATCTCT
>JAJRVO010000292.1 GCA_024277275.1 Chloroflexota bacterium | reverse complement strand
TCGTCGTCATTTGAAGTATCGTCGCCGTTGTCGTCAAAATCATCGTCATTTGAATTATCGTCGCCGTTATCGTCATCATTGCTGTCGTTATCATCGTCGCCACTGTCGCCATCGTCGCCGGCGTTATCATCCGGGCCATCTTCATTGTCGTTACCGCTGCCGGTATCGCCGGTATCGTTGCTATTGTTGTCGTCGCCGCTATTATCTGAGTTATCAGCGCTGCCGTCATCACTACTATCGTCGGTGGCGTCAGCCTTATCGCTTTCTGTGTCATTATCATCAAAAAGCTCTTCTGTTGGCGCAGGTGTGGGGGATGAAGCCGGTTCGATGAGGGCAGGGCTTTTGGTGGGTGTAGAAGTAGGGGCCGGCGTATCAGATTTTGCCGGTGTTGGAGAAGTATTAGCCGGCGCCGGTTCAATTACTGTAACAGCCAGGGCAATCAGTTGACCTGATGGTAGAGTCACACCCTCCAGATAAACACCGGCTTTAGTTGCCAATTTTCCGCTAACCACTGTTTCCGCCGAAATTTGAACTGTCAGGCCATCAATAGTGAGCGTTTCCGGCGTCATCAATTCAATATGGCCTTCAAAGCTAACCGTTGCTTGCCCCCCTTGTTCTAATAGTAATGCTATTTCTAGTTTTCGACGCTCATTAAAGTTGTCAATCAGTTGCTTGCGTTGTTCCGGATTCCGAGTCAAACTTAATTGTATAGCTTCACTGGTCCGTTTAACTTTATAAAGCTGTTGACCAGGCAAACTGCTTTGGGCCATTACGTTCAGCGTTCCGCCCAGTAAAATTACAGCCAAAAGAATTGCCATTGCCAAACCGGCAAAGCGAGGCATCAAACCGCCAAAAAGGTTCGACAGCATAGCCTGCCAATCTGTCGACTCCGAAACAGTAGGCGCTTGGGAAGCAGCGGTCAATTCCTCTCCGTAAGCTAACAATCGTTGTAAGCTGGCCTCCGGCGGGGGAACAGGAATGGCCTGACGCAAGTTGCCTATTTGGTTCACTGTTTCCAACATAGGCTGTAGCCACTCGGCATCACTGCCGGCTTTAGCCAATATCTTTTCTACCGGGATACCGGCTGCCAGCAACGCCAGCGATTCTTCAAGTTGGTCATCGTAGATAAGCTTGTCACTCATTTTTCGTCCCCTCCGTGCCAAAGCCTTGCATCACTTCGGCCAATGCTCGGATAGCCCGATATTGCAACCCTTTGACAGCGCAAGGTGTTTTGTTAATGGCTGTGGCTACACCTTGAATGTTAATTCCTTCTATAAACCGCATTAAAATCACGTCACGCTGCTCGTCGGTTAACTGCTGAATAGCTTGCATCAAGTGGCGCTTTCGTTCATCAAGCATTATTTGATGAAACGGACCGACTTCTTCGTATGCGGCCAGGTGGTAGCTCAGTTTTACTTCGGTCATCCGTTCTCTTTTTTGATAATATTTGGCGACTACGTGGCGAGCAATCCCTATAATCCAACCTTGCGGCGACTCTTGCCAGGTCTGACCTTTTTTTAATCCTTCCAGGACGCGTACAAATACTTCGCCGGTCAAATCCTCTACCGTTTGATAATCTCCTACTTTAAATTGAATATAACGCGCGACCGGTTCATAAAACCGTTCATGGATTGCTCGCATAGCGTCGGGGTCGAGTTGTTTGGCCCTGGCCAGCAATTGCTCGTCGGTGGTAATCATTATTACTCTCTATGTGGCGATTGTGACAAAAAAGACACGCATCAAATCTTAAAATTTCAACAGTCAACGCACAATAGCGTCGGTCATTGCGGCAATGCGGCTCATCTCTTTAACCTGATGAACCCGAATAATATCCGCTCCCCGGTCGATGCCAATAGCGATTGCCGCTCCCGTACCCTCAACACGGTCATCCGGGGGCAGGTTCAGGGTAAAGCCGATAAATGATTTGTTAGACGGCCCCAGCAAAACAGGATACCCCAGCAATTTAAAGTGATCCAAATGATTGAGCAGGGCCAGGTTTTGCTCCACAGTTTTGCCAAAGCCAATACCCGGGTCAATGATGATGTGTTCATCGGGAATACCGGCCTCTTTAGCCAGATTGATGCTGAGTTGCAACTCTTTGGCGACGTCGCCCAACAGGTCGTTGTAGGCAGTTCCCACGTAACGCCCCCCCAGTTGAGCCTCTTGCACCGCGTTTCTAGGATGGCTGCGGTTGTGCATTACAATCACCGGCGCGTCTCTTTTGGCGCACAAATCGGCCATATTCGGGTCCATCCGCAATCCCCAAACATCGTTTACCAGATGCGCTCCGGCATCCAGGGCCGCTTCGGCTACAGCGGCTTTGTATGTGTCAACCGAGATGGGTAAATCCACTGCCAGGGCCAGCGCTCTAATCACCGGCACAACCCGCCCTAGCTCGTCGTCAGTTTTAACCGACTCGGCGCCGGGTCTGGTGCTTTCCCCTCCCACATCAAGCATATGCGCCCCTTCCTGGGCAAAACGGATACCCTGCGCTACCGCCTGCTCAATCCAGTCATCATCGTGAAGCAGTCCATCCCCCGAGAAACTATCCGGGGTGACATTGATAATGCCCATAACATAAGTTTGGCTCCCCCACTCAAAAGTAGACGAGCCAATTTTTAAAGTATTCATTTAATAACTTTCTTTAAGCGCTAAAACCCTGAAATGGGCACAAAAAATTGATACAGGAATTGATAAGAAGTAACAGAGTTCATAAAAGTTTCTTCGTCGCCGTCCCAGCCGCCAACGGCATAAATTTTGGTGCCGATGATGGTTACACCCAAGTTGCGTCCCTGGTTGGTAAAAGGCGCTTCAAAACTGGTCCAGCTATCGGCTTCCGGGTCGTACTTTTCACTAATATCCACAGGATTGTCCCAACCGCCCCCAATGGCATATATGTTGTCGCTGCTGCTGACAAGCCCCAGCCCCCCTCGTTTTTCTTGCAGAGACGCCATCTTACGCCATTTGCCGGTTTCCGGGTTAAAGCTATAGGTTTGGTCAAACTCATCTTGACCATCATAGCCACCCACAATATAGATGGCGTCGTTTAAGACCGCTGCGCCAACATAGCCAACAGGATAAGGCATTGTATTTTTTAATACTTCCCAACTATCTTCTTGAGGTGAAAAAACATAGATTGTGTCTTTAAATTCCTTACCGTTCCAGCCGCCAAAAAGATATAATTTATCTTGAAAAGCTGCCAACCCATAGCCGCAGCGGGCTTCTGGCAGGGGAGCGCCGTTTGTCCAGGCGTCGGCGGTTGGATCGTAAATTTCCACAGATTCGATAGCTTGTCCGTCGTTAGTGCAGCCGCCAGGCACATAAATTTTATCGCCCAAAATAACGCCGGCGACATCTGTGGTAGCTGATAACTTGCTTGCGCCCTCTGTCCAGTTGTCAGTTACACTATCATAGATTTCAACCGAGCGCGTCTCTTTATTGTTGACCCTGACCCCGCCAATAGCAAAAATCCGTTCTTCAAAAGCGACCAGAGCAAGACCGGCTCTATTGGTAGGCATAGGCGCATAGGACACCCAACGACTTTTATCTCTGCCGGGTTGAACGGGAGGCGTAGGCGTAGGCGCATTGTAAATTAACTCTGGCGTTGGTAGCTCAAGGTGTGTGGGTTTACCGGATGGCGCGGGCGACAGGGGAAACAACAAAGGAAACGTTGCCACAATCACGGCAACTAAAGCGGCAAAGAGTAAATATCCCTGCTGCCATTGAGGTATAATAATGGGTGCAGTTGCCTCAAGCAAGAACGTTTTTGGCGTTAGAGTTTCAGATTCTTTGGCAAACGCGGCCTCATTTTCTGGTACGCTGACCAACCCTTCTTGAATAGCTCGCAGGCTGGCCTCGGTGCGCGATTGCACGCCCATCTTTTCAAAGATATTGCGCATATGGACCTTGACCGTATTGATGCTGATTACCAATTTGCGCGCAATTTCTTGGTTGCTGGCTCCGGTTACAACCATCTCCAGAACCTGCATCTCGCGTTCGCTCAATTGTATAGTAGATTCACCGTTAGGCATACAAAAACCCGATACAAGATAAACTAATTCTAGTGTAACTGCCAGGCTGCATCTTATTAAAAACTGTACAACACTAAGTGACCGTCCAAAAATAACCTCCCATTTTAGGAGTCAAAAAGTGCACTTTTTGACTCCTTTTGCAGGAACTTATTTTTAGATGCTTACTAAGGCTAAGGTAAATCCCTTTGCCTCAGCCTTATAATTTCAAATAAAACTGATTTAAACGACCTCTTGGCAGTTACATTCCGGTCAAGTAAATTATTACACAGAATTTTCAGCAAAGCAAGAGTCAAACGCGCCCTAGTTGTCGGGGAGATTTGACGAATCACCACACCTAAGATAAAATTCATTTTTGTCCTTAAGTATATGTAAAGAAAAGTGTTGATTTATTCCCTTCGGTAGAGATGCGATTTTATATGCAATTTCTTCGGAGGGTTAATTTTGCCCTTTGTTAAGGTAATGCTTAAAGCTTGCCTGGGTCTGGATGCACCTCTACCTGGATTGACTAATGTTTGAAAACCTACAAGATAAACTTCAAGGCGTTTTTAATCAGTTAACCCGGCGTGGTCGATTATCGGAGGCCGACGTTGATAAAGCCCTCCGAGAAGTACGGCTGGCATTATTAGAAGCCGACGTTAACTTTAAGATTGTCAAGGAGTTTATTGCTCGCGTTCGTGAACGAGCCGTCGGCATAGAACTTAAAAAAACAATTACGCCGGGGCAGCAGGTTATAAAAATAGTTCACGAAGAACTTTTAACCACGCTGGGTGATTCCGCGCCAATTAATTTAGGTGGCAGGTCGCCCCACGTTATTATGTTGATTGGCCTGCAAGGCTCTGGTAAAACAACGACTGCGGCCAAGCTGGCCTTGCACTTTAGAAAATCAAAACACAATCCCTTGCTGGTTGCGGCTGATACGCGTCGTCCGGCGGCTATTGAGCAACTAAAGGTATTGGGTCGCCAATTAGATATCCCCGTTCACTTTGAGGACTCATCGGTGTCGCCGCCCAAAATTTGCGCCAATGCCGTAAAAGTAGCCAAATCTGGCGCTCATAACATTGTCATTTTAGATACAGCCGGTCGGCTCCAAATTGATGAAGCCTTGATGGAAGAGTTGAACCAAATCAAGGTCAAAACAGAGCCGCAAGAGACGCTATTAGTTGCAGATTCTATGACCGGCCAGGAAGCTGTACGGGTTGCGGAAGGTTTTCATAAGCAGGTTGATTTGACCGGCCTCATTTTAACCAAGGTTGACGGCGACGCTCGCGGGGGGGCGGCTATATCAATTCGGGCTGTTACCGGCGTGCCTATAAAATTTTTGGGCGTTGGCGAAAAATCCAGCGACCTGGAAGTGTTTCATCCGGATCGTTTGGCTTCTCGTATTTTGGGTATGGGCGATATCCTTTCTCTAATTGAGCGGGCCGAAGACGTGCTTGATGAAGAGGTAGCCGAGCGCAGCGCCAAAAAACTACTGGCAGGCAAATTTAATCTGGAAGACTTTTTGGAACAGCTTCAGCAGATTAAAAAGATGGGGCCGGTAACCAAAATGTTAGAAATGCTACCCGGCTGGAAAGACATGACACGCGCTGTAAAAGATACGGACGCTCTATCTGAAGAAAATATGGAAAAGCAGATGAAGCGCACCGAGGCCATTATTAGCTCGATGACCACAAAAGAACGACGCAATCCCAAAGTATTAAATGGTAGCCGTAAAAAACGCATAGCGCAAGGCAGCGGCACCACCGTCCACGATGTCAACCAGTTGCTTTCGCAGTTTAGACAAATGCAAAAAATGATGAAGCAGTTTAAGAAACCCCGCGCCCGTCAAAATTTAATGAACATGTTTGACGGTTTTCGTTAAAAAAATCAATAATCTGGGACAAACCCGGTAAGATATAAATCATATGCAAAATCACTATATTGTGATATAATCTAGTACTAAGTGAGGAAATAGATACATCTTATGGTAAAAATTCGTTTACGCCGAACGGGCGCCAAGAAAAAACCAAGTTATCGAGTAGTTATAACCGACTCCCGTACCCCGCGAGATGGCCGTTTTATAGAAATTGTGGGGCATTACAACCCCAGAACAGAACCGATTACAATTGAAATTCATGAAGATCGAGTTTTGCACTGGTTGTCGGTGGGGGCGCAACCAACCGATCCGGTTAAAAAATTGCTTGAAAACCTGGGAACGCTGGAACGATTTTCTCGTTTGAAACAAGGCGCAGATTTAGAAGAACTTTTGGCTGAAGCGGCAGCTTCTCGCGAAAAAAATGATATAGAAGTTCAAGCTGCCGATGAAGAGGTGGCTGACAAAGAGGAACCCCAAACCGAGACCTCTTCCAACGAAGAGACCTCTGCCGATGAAGAGACCTCTGCCGACGAAGAGGCTTCGGACGAAGAGGTATCTGCTGATACTTCAGAAGAAGAAGCGACAGACTCGGAAGATGAGTCCTCTGAGGACTAACTGAATTAGGAGACGGAAAACACTAAACAAGTACGTTGCAATACAAATTATGTATAAAGGGACATGTCAGGAGAAAAGTCTCCGGTTCTTGATGTCAACAGGAGACGCACTTTCTTTGCTAAGAATTGGCGCTTGAATAACTTGTCCAAAGAGAGCTTAACTCTTAGCCCTAATGTCCTTAAATCACTCCATCCACTAATCCAAATCGTCACACTATTAAGGAGATGCCCAAAAAATGTCTTCAATGAAAGAACTTGTTGAGTTTATGGCCAAGGCCGTTGTTAACGATCCAGACTCCGTTATCGTTCGTGAGATTGAGGGCTCTAGCGCAACAATCTTCGAGCTTAGCGTAACCCCTGAAGATATGGGAAGAGTTATAGGTAAACAGGGCCGTGTAGCCAATGCTATGCGCACCCTTTTGCGAGTTGCCGCTGTTAAAGAAGGCAAACGTGTCACTCTGGAGATTGTGTAAATGACCGGACCGTCAGGTCCGACCAGCAGTGAAAAAAAGTCGCCCGGTCCAACAAGTTCAGGCTCACTGCAGCCTGAACTTCGTTATTTAGCTATTGGACAAGTAGTCCGCGCTCACGGAATCCGAGGCGAGATTTCAGTAGCTGTTCTAACGGATTTTCCAGAAAGATTAGATACTACCGAATGGGTTTATCTGGGAAATGAATTTGAAGCAGATGCCTATCGCCTTGAAAAGTATCGTTGGCATAAAAAAAACGTTCTTTTAACCCTGGCCGGTGTTACCGATAGAACTCAGGCGGAGCAGCTACGGGGCCAATTGGTTCAGGTTCCCGTTGAAGAGGCAGTGCCTTTGCCTGAAGGGGATTATTACTTGTATCAACTTAAGGGGTTGCAGGTAATAACAACCGATGGCAAAGTTCTAGGCAAAATTACCAATATTCTGGAAACCAAAGCCAATGATGTGTACGTGGTTAAAGGCGACGGGCCACAAGAGATTCTGTTGCCCGCTATCCCCGATGTAGTCAAGGCTATTGATATCCAAAAGGGCCGGATGATTGTTAAATTAATTGAGGGCCTGATTTGACATCCTTCTTACATTCAGTATAGTGTTCTTTTTAAGAACACCCTGTTCCTTCTGAGAACACCGATTTACACAGGAACGCCTACAGGCGTTCCTTTTTAATGTCTTGACAATAGCCTTATCCTCATGGTATGCTAGCCCACAATTACCCAAATTAAAAGCAGTTAGCTACCGACTTATAATTTATGTTGCTTGTTGCCTTTGACAAAATCAAAGGCAATTTGATTTTGCAACGCCAACTGCTACCGTGAGGAATTAGTGACACAACAAGATTTGCGCTTTTGGGTTGGTTTTAGTAAAGTGCCCGGCATTGGACCGGCCCGATTACGCGCTTTGTTAGATTATTATGGCGATATCAAAATTGCCTGGCAGGCCAATCCCGGCGAGTTACGAGCTATTGGCCTTGATAAACGGTCTGTTGAAAACCTGGTTAAGATTAGACAAACCCTTGATCTTGATGCTGAATTAGCAAAACTTGAAAAACTGAATATAACTGTTTTAACCTGGGAGAGTCACAATTATCCCCAACTGCTAAAAAACATTCCCAATCCGCCGGCTGCGTTGTATGTGCGCGGCAACTTGATCCCTATGGACGAGTGGGCTGTGGCCGTTGTGGGCACACGTCGAGCCACAACTTATGGTAAGGAGTGTACCCGGATGCTCGTCAGAGGGTTGGTTGAAAATGGGATAACTGTGGTTAGTGGTTTAGCTTACGGTATCGACACCGAAGCGCATAAAACCGCAATTAAGACCGGCGGGCGCACACTTACTGTTTTGGGCTGCGGGGTCGATATTATTTACCCGGCTGAAAACAGAAAACTTGGAGAGGCTATTATAGAAAACGGGGCGTTAATCTCAGAGTATCCATTGGGAACTAATCCTGAGAGCGGTAATTTTCCCCGGCGGAATAGAATTATCAGTGGTTTGACATTGGGGACGCTATTTGTAGAAGGCGGATATCAAAGCGGCGCCCGGATTACCACCGATTATGCTTTAGAACAAGGTCGAGAAGTGCTGGCTGTGCCGGGTAGCATTTTGCGTAAATCCGGTTCCGGTCCCAACCATCTAATCCAAAATGGGGCCAAACTGGTGACAAGCGTTAATGATATTTTAGAAGAGTTGAACCTAACTATGATTGCCCAACACGCCGAGGCGCGGGCAATTATCCCTGAGAATAAAACGGAAGCCGTGTTACTGGAACAACTCTCATCAGAACCTATTCATATTGATGAGTTAGGCCAAACTACCGGCTTACCCTCTGCAGAAGTTGCCAGCACTCTGACAATGATGGAATTAAAGGGGATGGTTAGGCAGGTCGGCGGGATGAATTACATTGTTGCGCGTGAGTGGCGCGCTGATTACACGACAGAAAGTGAAAATTGAATGTACGCCTTAATTTTGGCTGGGGGAGTCGGCACCCGTTTGTGGCCTCGTAGTCGAACAAGTTTACCAAAACAACTGTTGCCCTTAATGGGCGATAGAACCATGGTGCAAGCGACAGTTGAGCGGATTTTGCCGATTATTCCGGTTGAACATATCTTTTTTGCCACCAACCAGGAGTATGGCCTGCTGGTAAAGGAGCAGATTCCCGATATACCCGGCAGCAATATTGTCCGGGAACCCAACCCCAGGCATACCGCGCCCTGTATTGGCCTGGGGGCCTTGCATATCCGGCAGCTTGACCCGGAGGCGGTGATGGCCTCGCTGCACTCCGACCATTTTATTGCAGACGAGCCGGGTTTTCGGCAAGCGTTGCTGGCTGCGGAAAAGTTAGCCCGGCAGGGTTATCTGGTAACGCTGGGCATTAGGCCCAATAAACCGGAAACAGGGTACGGATACATAGAGCGCGGTTCGGCTTTAGGGGAGTATAACGACTACCCTGCTTACCAGGTCAATAGATTTTTGGAAAAGCCAGATTTAGCTACAGCCGAAAAGTTTTTAGCCAGTGGTGAGTATTATTGGAATAGCGGCATTTTTATCTGGCAAATTTCGACGCTGATGCAGGCATTTTGTGATTATATGCCTGATTTTCACGACCAACTTAAAAAACTGGAGCAAGCCTTGATTGTCGGAGAGCCGATTGACCCAATTTGGCAAACGATAACCCCGGAAAGTATTGATGTGGGAATTATGGAACGAGCAGAAAAAGTAGCCGTAATTCCGGTTGATATTGGTTGGAATGATGTGGGAAACTGGGCCGCTATCTATGAAATTGGTCAGGGCGACGAAAACGGCAACGTGATTGCCGCAGCAGATTGTTTTACCTTTGAAACCAAAGATTGCCTGATTCACGGGAGCGACCGGCTTATTGCCGCCATTGGGCTTGAAAACGTAGTCATTGTTGATACCGGCGACGCCCTTGTTGTGTGCGCCAGGGATAAAGCCCAAGACGTTAAAAAAGCAGTCGGCTGGCTGGAGGAAAAAGGCCGCTTTGATTTGCTGTAGGTTGATACAGGTGTATTGTAACCGCTTAAGGAAGTAAGAATTAAGGAGTAGGGAGTAAGGGAAATGTGACCTACTCCCTACTCCTTACTCCCTACTTCCTAACTCCTCGGTTATACAAAACCTTATCGACCAAAAAGCGAAGTCTCAATCGCTAAGACGCTACATTTGTAAAAACTTGCAGGAGCATTCTTTAAATGACAACAGAAGCTGTTATCGCTTATTGTGTAAAGTGTAAAGAAAAACGAGAAATGAATCAGCCGGAAGCCGTTTATACGGCCACCGGCACGCCCGGCACTCGTGGCGTTTGTGGTATTTGCGGCACCAAGATGTTTAAAATGGGCCGTACTCCCGCTCACGATCATGTGCCTCCACCTGATCCGGCTACGCTAAAAAGCAAAAAGGCGCGCAAGAATCAGGGCAAGGCTGCAACCCGTAAAGGCAAGTTGGTGATTGTAGAGTCGCCGGCCAAAGCGCGTACAGTGGGTAAGTTTTTGGGCAAGGGCTACACCGTTAAAGCCTCGGTGGGCCATGTGCGAGATTTATTGCGCTCACAAATTTCGGTTGATGTTGAAAATGGATTTACCCCCAAATATCGAGTCCCCAACGAGAAACGCCCCATTGTTAAAGAGCTAAAAAAGTTGGCCGCCGGAGCCAAGGAGATATATCTGGCTACCGACCCTGACCGTGAAGGCGAAGCTATTGCCTGGCATCTGATTGAAGCGGCGGAAATGGACGAAGATCGAACCAAACGGGTTGTTTTTCATGAAATCACTAAAGATGCCGTGGCCCACGCTTTTGCTAACCCCCGCCAACTGGATAAAGAGCGAGTGGACGCGCAACAAGCCCGCCGAATTCTTGACCGGCTGGTAGGGTATCAGATTAGCCCGTTGCTGTGGCGCAAGGTGCGCAGCCGGACCAGCGCCGGACGAGTGCAGAGTGTGGCCCTCCGTTTAGTTGTTGAGCGAGAGCAAGAAATTGCCGATTTTAATCCGGTTGAGTACTGGTCGATAGAAGCTGATTTAACCAAACAAACCGGCTCTTCGGCCAAAGGCCAATTTAGAGCCAAACTTACCCGGATTGACGGTAAAAAAATCGACCTGAAAAATCAAGCGGACACGCAGGCAATTGTCGATGAACTTAAGAAATCAACTTATATCGTTACGGAAGTAAAAAAAGGGGAACGTCGCCGTAAACCGGCAGCGCCCTTTACTACCAGCACCCTGCAACAAGAAGCCTCTCGGCGGTTGGGCTTTGGCGCCCGAAGAACTATGCGCATTGCCCAACAGTTGTATGAAGGCATTGAGTTAGGCAGCGAGGAAACCATTGGCCTGATAACCTATATGAGAACCGATAGCGCCTCTGTTTCTAAACAGGCCCAAAAAGAAGCCCGGGATTTTATTAGCCAGAATTATGGTTCGGAAATGATGCCGGAAGAGCCGCCTGTTTACAAAGCCAAAAATAAAAGAGCGCAGGAGGCTCACGAGGCTGTCCGCCCCACCAGCGTTTGGCGTGAACCGGGTCAAATAAAGTCCCATCTTAGCCGGGACCAGATGCGGCTATATACCTTGATTTGGCAACGGTTTGTTTCCAGCCAAATGGCTCAGGCAATTTATGATACAATGTCGATAACCGTAGGCGCAAGCCCCACTGCAAGCCCATCCGCAGATGGCATTTGGCTTTACCATTTACGCGCCAGAGGTTCGCGAATTCGCTTTAAGGGATTCTTGGCAGTGTATGAAGAAACCCGTGATGAAGATGTTGGGCCAGATGAAAGCGAGGGCGTGATTTTGCCCGAATTGAATAAGGGTGACGAGGTTGGATTGGTAGAGTTATTGCCGGAACAACACTTTACCTCCCCTCCCCCGCGTTATACAGAAGCAACCCTGGTAAAAACACTGGAAGAGTATGGCATTGGGCGTCCCAGCACCTACGCGCCTATTATCTCGACTATTCAACAACGGGGCTATGCGGAGAGGTTTGAAAAACGGCTTTATCCTACGGAACTGGGCGAAATTGTAAATGAATTGCTGGTTGAGTATTTTCCCGATATTGTAAATGCTCAATTTACAGCCCAAATGGAAGAGAACCTGGATCGGGTTGCCACCGGAGAGCGGGATTGGGTGTCGATACTGGGAGATTTTTATGCTCCCTTCTCAAAGGCGGTATCTTACGCCGAAGCCAATATGCCTGAAGTAACCGTTGCCGACCAGCCCACAGGAGAAATGTGTGAAAAATGCGGGCATCCGATGGTGCTTAAGTTTGGTCGATACGGCAAATTTGAAGCCTGCTCTAACTTTCCAGAGTGTCACAATACAAAACCCCATTTGGTTAAGTTGGGTATTGC
Source organism: Chloroflexota bacterium (assembly GCA_024277275.1). Taxonomy (GTDB): domain Bacteria; phylum Chloroflexota; class Anaerolineae; order 4572-78; family J111; genus JAJRVO01. The sequence goes on along the minus strand of JAJRVO010000292.1, from coordinate 8,056 downwards.
TTGCCCCAATGATGGCGGCGAACTGGTTGAGCGCCGTACCAAAAAGGGGCGGGTCTTTTACGGATGCGCTAATTACCCGGAATGTGAGTGGAGTAGTTGGAAAAAACCGTTATCCAACCCCTGCCCCAATTGCCGGGGGTTGCTGGTCCAGAAAAATCGACAGTGGGCGCAATGTCTGGCTTGCGAAGAGCAATTTCTCCTAAATGATCTGTCGTCAACTACCCCGGAGACGCAGGCGACTGAATCTGAATTGGCAGTAGCCTAAAAGAAAAAGGCGTGATTAAAATGAGCGTTCCAGACCCTAAAGGTTTTGGCAAACTTGTTTGCACAACCTTTAGGGTCTTTTGATTACCGAATTTGATTGTTAAAAACTTATCAAAATTTATTGACTCTCAATACCGCTTGTGCTACAATTATTTCAGTAACTTCTGAACACTTGGAATAGCTTAATGGCTGAGTTAGACCAGATTAGAGAAAGATTTATTTTGCATTGGGGTGAGATGGGATCGCTTTGGGGCATTAACAGAACAATGGCTCAAGCCCACGCCTTGTTGTTTATTTCCCCAAAACCCCTCTCTGCTAATGAGATAATGGAGGAGTTACAAATTAGCCGGGGCAATGTAAGCATGGCCCTGCGAGAGTTAATTGCTTGGGGCATTGCCAGCCGGGTGCATGTTAAAGGCGAGCGCCGAGAGTATTATACAACCGAAAAAGATGTTTGGACCATGTTTCGTGTTATTGCCCGCGAGCGCAAAAAACGAGAAGTTGATCCCACCATTAATGTTTTGCGCGATAGTGTGACCGAGCTAAACAAAATGCCCTCCGCCGAAGGGCAATATGAACGCGAACAGTTGCAAAACCTGCTCGACTTCTTTGAAACCGGCGTCAACGTTTACAAACAATTGGAAGCGCAAAATCCCAATAGCATCTTGAAACTTCTGGGTACAGTTTTGCGAATAAAAAATATTGCCTTTTAAAGGCTCTCTTTTTTGTTCAAAATATTCATATTTTTCTAAAACTTATGAAAGTATTGACGGGTTAAATATTGTCGATGAGGGTTTAATCTTATGACTGCAAAATCTCAAACCAGATTTTCTCCCAGCTTATTGCGTAATCACCAATATTCCGGGACAATTTCAACGCTGTTGTATAACTGGCCTATCTTTAGCGGAGCCTTATTTTTTGGCCTGGTTGCTGTGGCGGCCAGCGCGTGGTTGCATGCCCCTTGGGATTTGGTTCTGCTAATTGGCGGTCTTGGAGTTTTGGGACTGGTCTTTAATATTTTGATTGCTTCATTTATTGTGTATGATTGGGGACACAAACGGGAGTATGACCGCCTGGTCGAGTTAAGCAACTTGTCAGAGACCAACGTTGTTATAGATATTACCTGTGGCAAACTGCGAGGTACCCGTGGGTTGCTCTCCTGTTTTCAACAGGGACACTATTTTGTGATCGACATCTTTGATCCCGAAAAAATGACCGACCCTGCCCTTCATCGCGCCAGAGAAATGGAACCTCCTCTTGAGGCCGGACGACGCATTTATCGGCGGACGGGGGACCCTGACTGTTTGCCCATTCCCCACAATTGGGCGGATGTTATCTATTGTAGTTTTAGCCTGCACGAACTGCAACATGGCGCCGACCGCCAGGCGATTTTTGCTGAATTTGCCAGAATTCTTAAACCAAACGGCAAACTATTAATTGCGGAACACGGCCGTGACTGGCCCAACTTTATAGCCTTTGGTCTTGGCGCTCTGAGCTATTTCTCCCCATCCACATGGGCCAAACATATGGCCGATGCCGGCTTGACCGTTCAACACCACGAGCGCTGGCGAGGACTGGCGCACCTCTGGGTTGCTGAACGAAAGCTGCGCTAATAGCCGTCCAGAAATCCAAAATCTAAAATCTAAAATCTAAAATCTAATGTGTCCGGCCAAACTCGCGGGCCAACTGGGCTGCGCTGAGATGAAGCATTGTTGGACGACCGTGGGGGCAAGTGCGGGGCGCGCTGGTGTCCTCTAACTGGCGCACCAGTTCTCTCATCTCCTCATAAGACAAAACTTGTCCCCCCTTAATTGAGGCCCGTTTGCAAACGGTAATAGCGATTTTTTCGTGAGTTTCCCTGGCCAGCGGAATGGCCCCATCGGCCATCTCGGCCAAAATGTCGACCAGGGCTTGCCCCGGTTCGGCCTGTCCCAAAATTTCCGGGATGGCTCGAATGCGGTAGGTTGTTCCGCCAAAAGGTTCAATCTCAAAGCCCACTGCGGTTAACATCTCCAACTCTGCATCCACCACGGCAGCTTGCCCCGGCGCGAGTTCAAGCACCGCCGGCTCTAACAACTGCTGCTTGGGTACGGCTTCTTTAGCCTTTTGCGCCACCAGTTTTTCATACAGCACACGCTCGTGCGCGGCGTGCTGGTCAATCAGGTAGAGGCCGTCGGGGCCTTCGGTTATAATGTACATCTGTTGAATCTGGCCGACCACCCGCATCGGCGGCATTTTTGTGGGGTCAGATGGCTCGCCCACCAGCCAATCATCGGTGGCCTGGTAACCTGGTTGGCTATCGAGTTCTCCCGAACCCGATAACGCGCGTTGCGCCTCAAAGCCCAACTGGTTAAACCCTGAACCATGTTGACCTCCAAATGGAGAATGCCAGGGAACGCTATCCCCCGCGTGTCCCCCCAAACCGCCGGCAATATCGGCAGACGGCGCAGGGTGAGCGCCGTAAGTTGGCACCGGCGAGGCGGCAACCACTGCTTCACGCACAGCTCGCTGCACGGCCTTAAAAATCAATCTGGACTCTCTGAACTTTACTTCAGCTTTGGTGGGATGTACGTTAACGTCCACCTCGGCCGGGTCGATCTCAATATTTAGCACCGCCACCGGATATCGACCGACCGGCAGAAAGGTGTGGTAAGCCTGAACCACCGCCTGATTAAGGGCGCGATCTTGTATCCAGCGTTTGTTGACAAAGAAAATTATCTGATCGCGCGCGCCCCGGTGCAAAGAGGGAGACCCCGTGTAGCCGTATACCGTGACCGGCTGGGACGATTCGGGAGAGCGGTTTTGGTCGGCAACTTCATGATTTTCGACCTCGATCATCTGGCGGGCCGTTTGCAAACTAAAGACCGCCGCCAGCGCGTCGAACAACTGACCGTTGCCGTTGGTTTGAAAGGTAGTTCTATTCTCGTTTTGCAGGCTAAAGCGGACGTGAGGGTAAGCCAGGGCGTAGTGGGACACGATGCGATGAATATGGCCCGCCTCGGTGGCGTTGGCTTTGAGAAATTTGAGCCGGGCGGGGACGTTGTAAAAAAGGTTCTCGACGGTGATAATAGTGCCGGCGGGCGCGCCGGCAGCGCCCTGCGATACCTGTTTGGCTCCTTCGATACGGATGCGCGTTGCCGCCGCTTGCTCCGCCGGTCGGGTAGAAAGCGTTAGCTGAGATACCGCACCAATGGAGGCCAGGGCCTCGCCCCTAAAGCCAAGCGTTGTCACCTGGTTCAGGTCTTCTATCGAGGCCAGTTTGCTGGTGGCGTGTCGAGCAAAGGCCAGCGACACTTCATTTTCAGGGATGCCGCAGCCGTCATCCATCACCTGAATAAGGCGCTTGCCCCCTGCCTGGATTTCCACGCGGATTGTCCTGGCCTCGGCGTCAATTGCATTTTCTACCAACTCCTTTACTACCGAAGCCGGTCGCTCGACCACTTCTCCCGCCGCAATTTTGGCCGCTACATCCGGCGGCAATACTTTGATGCTCACAGCGCTATCTCTCTAATATAGTAACCCAAGTTGATACCTTGACCACAAACCGTCAAAACATCCAACTATTGGCCGCCAGATACGCCAGAAGTAGGAAGTAGGAAGTAGGAAGTAAGGTTTTTTCCCTGCTCCCTGCTCCCTACTCCCTACTCCCTACTTCCCCGGTCAAGATACGTAGGCGACAACTTGAATAATAGTAAATTTTTGCAACGTCAATATTGTACCACAGCCTGGGCTTGAGTAGTAATTGGGCTTGACTTGTGTCCCAAAAGTGGGTGTCTTTTGGGACTATCTTGGGATACTTTATTACAACAGAATTTGGTATATTACAAGTAACATTGACAAATGACATTTATCTTGCTACTAATGACATTTGCCACTGACAATAAAATGGACTTTTATTTTACTATAAATTGATGGATGCTATGCGCAAATACAAACGGTTTTATCCTTTTTTACGAATATTTTTGTTGTTAGGTATGCTGGTATTGAGCAGCGCTTTTGCCGCTTCCGCCTCGTATGACGGCGATGGAACGAGTTCAAAAGCGCCACTGGCCGGGCAAGCCCCCAAAGACGGTATCCAACGCCTGTCAGACGATACAAACGGTAGCGCGCAGGTCAGCCTGAATAAAGCCACGGGAACGGCCAGCTTTGTGCGCCTCAAGCCGGGTTCGCTGCCCTATAATATCGACAGCCCCCCCGGTAAGTCTGTTGACAAAACCGCCAACAGTCAGGCTTTATCTTTTTTGCAGGCGTACGGCGATGCCTTTGGCATCCGCGATTTAAAACAGGAACTGCAACTGATCGCCGTGCAAAAAGACCACATTGGAACGTTGCGGGTTAATTATCAGCAAGTTTATCAGGGCGTGCCGGTTTTTGCCGGAGCGTTGCGGGTACACTTTAACGCTAAAGGACAGCTTACGGCGGCCAATGGAACCTTTATTCCTGATATCGACCTGGAGACAACCCCGTCATTAAGCGCCGCTGATGCCGAGGCCATAGCTCTGGCAGAAGTTGTGCGTCAGCAGGGGGCAAAGAATAAAATTACCCCGGCCGGCCTGATGGCGGATAACGCCACTCTCTATGTTTTCCGGGCTAATCTGGCCCGCGGCATCCCCGGCGGCAACTACCTGGTTTACGAAGTCGAGGTCGGCAACGGTATTGACATACGCGAGTTTGTCTACGTTAATGCCCACACCGGCAAAATTATCGACCAGATTAGCGGCATTAATGAAGCAATCGATCGCAGAATTTACAACGGCGGCTTTGGGAGCAGCTACCTTGTCTGGCAGGAAGGGGCTGTTTTGCCTTACACCGGCGCCGACTCGGTCGGCATTAACCGGCTGATTGACTACGCCGAAGACACTTATAACCTTTTCTCCAGTATGACCAACGGCGCGTTTCTCTCCTGGGATGGAAGCGATGGCATAATGCACAGCGTTTACAATGACCCCGCTATCAGTTGTCCCAACGCCAACTGGAACGGAACCTCGACCAACTACTGCACCGGGGTTGACGCTGACGACACGGTTGGTCACGAGTGGGCGCACGCCTACACCGAGTCAACGCACAATTTGATTTATCAGTGGCAATCCGGGGCGTTGAATGAATCCTACTCTGATATTTGGGGCGAGGTGGTAGATTTTTTAAATGGCGACGGCCTCGACTCGCCCGGTGGCCCGCGTTCCGCCGGCGGGTGTTCGGTTTTTGGTTCCGGTTCTAACGATGATAATTCTTACCGCTGGCTGTCCGGCGAGGACGACACCGCCTTTGGGGGGGCTATCCGCGATATGTGGACTCCCACTTGCTACGGCGACCCCGGCAAGGTTTCGGATACGCAATATTGGTGCAGCACAAGTGATGGGGGCGGCGTCCACACTAATTCCGGTATCCCTAACCACGCCTTTGCGCTGCTGGTTGACGGCGGAACGTATAACGGCCAAACCATTACCGCAATTGGTTTGACCAAAGCGGCCCATATTTACTGGCGCGCTCAAAACATGTATCAAATGCGCATGACCGATTTTTCCGGCCACGCCGATGCTCTGGAGCAGTCTTGCGCCGATTTCAGTACGGGGCCGATGCCGCTTTATGAATTGAGCGTTAGCAACCCGGCTGGTGTTGTTTCTGGTGAAACGGTGAGCGCGGCGGATTGCGCCGAAGTCGGCAAGGCAATTGCCGCCGTAGAGTTGCGGGGCGCGCCAACTCAGTGTAACTTTGCCACCGTGCTTGATCCCAACGCGCCGGCGCTGTGTACCGCTCCTGAGTCGCCAATTTCTGTCTTAACAACAGATTGGGAATCGGGTTTGGCGGGGTGGGTGGTTGGCACATACGACGTAACCAACCCGGCCACTTTTGATACGCCCGATTGGGCCGTAGTAGGCGCTTTGCCCGGCGGGCGTTCCGGTCAGGGGGCCTTTGTTAAAGATGATCCAACCCTGGGCAATTGCGGCTCCGATGATGAAAGCGGGGTTCTTTATCTGGAAAGCCCGGTTATCACTATTCCGGGCGGGGTTACAACCCCGCTATTGGCTTTTGATCACTGGGTCGCCCTGGAAACGGAGTGGGATGGAGGCAATGTCAAAATAAAGGTTAACGGCGGCGCATGGACGCTAGTTCCGGCCGGCGCTTTTACCTTTAATGCCTATAACGCCACGCTTAACACAGGCGGAGCGGGCAATACCAACCCGATGGCTAACCAGCCGGTTTTTACCGGTTTCAATGAGGGTACCGTTGGCAGCGGCAATTGGGGGCAATCTCAGGTTAACCTGTCGGGGCTGGCCGGGGCCGGCGATACCATTCAACTACGCTTTGAAATGGGGCTTGACGGCTGTAACGGGATTCAGGGCTGGTACGTGGATGATGTCCAGACCTACTACTGTTCTTTCGACTCCGATTTTACTCTGGCAGCAACGCCTGCAACACAGACGGTTTGCGCGCCCAATGAAGCCCGATATGACGTTACTGTGGGGCAGATAGCGGGTGTTAACGATCCGGTCACATTGTCTATGAGCGGCCACCCGGCCGGGACGACGCTTAACTATGGCCCTAATCCGCTAACGCCTCCCGGCAGCAGCGCCATTACAATCACCAACACCGGCGCGGGGACGGCGGGCAGCTACAACATCGAAATCACGGGTGTGACCGCCACCAGTACGCACACCGCTACGGTGCAACTGGACCTGTTTAGCGGCGCGCCCGGATCAACATCATTGACCTTGCCGGCCAATGGCGCTACGGACATAAGCGTAGGGCCTATGTTGCAATGGAACGCCGTGTCTCAGGCGGATAGTTACACGCTTGAGATAGCTACGGATTCTGGTTTTAGCACAATTGTGTATTCGACAATTGTGAGCGGCGCCAGCCATAGCGTCGCTACCCCGTTAAACTATGGCGCGCTTTACTACTGGCGGGTTACACCCCAAAATGTTTGCGGTAATGGCGGCGCTTCGGCGGAATTTAGCTTTACGACCAGAGCTAAACCATTGACGACGTATTTGCCATTTATTGAGGGAAGAGTCTCTTTGCTTAATGGTGATTTTGAGAGCGGCCAAACCGACTGGTTTGAATATTCATTGAACGGCTATGATTTAATCTACTCAGCGGGTAATCTTCCCGCGCCACCTTATGGCGGTAGTTGGGCCGCGTGGTTGGGGGGAGATGATAGTGAAATATCTTATATCCAGCAGCAAGTTGTTGTTCCCCTCGGCGCGCCCTATTTGGGATACTGGCACTGGATTGACTCTAAGGATTTTTGTGGGTGGGATTTTGGAAAAGTTGTGATCAATGGCAGCGCAGTGGTTGACGTGTATGATCTGTGCTCTCTTACCGGTACCAGCGGTTGGGTGAAGCACGTTGTTGATTTGAGCGCATACGCCGGACAATCTGTGTCGCTCCAAATACGGGTTGAAACCGACTCTTCACTTCTTAGCAACTTGTTTGTAGACGATGTGTCGTTCCAGTTAAGCCCTACCGTGCTGGATACGTCTAGCTCTGCTTTTGTTGATTTGGGAGAAACCGCATCCAAATCGGGCAATATTGTCCCCGCCAAAGATGTGGTTAAAGAGACATCCCCGTAATCTTTGTTACGCATACAAGGCTGAGGCGAAGGCGAAGGAAAAATAGAGCAGCGCGGATTTGAGGGATAAATGCAATAGGTATACTCAGCACGGTCACAAAGTAACATTCTGAAAGCCAGAGAATAGGACACAGATTTTCGCAGATAAACACAGATTATGGTAAAAAACTAAACAAAAATCTGTGAAATCTGTGTTCATCTGTGTCCCATAAAAATGTT
>JAJRVO010000291.1 GCA_024277275.1 Chloroflexota bacterium | reverse complement strand
TCATTACCCGACACTTTTCACTACAAGGGGGAAAATGGGACACAGATTACGCAGATTACACAGATTTTTATGGTTTTATTGAAAATAATCTGTGTTTATCTGTGAAAATCTGTGTCCTATTAAAAAATGTCGGGTAGTGAGAATCACTTTACGCTATGTGTAACCTTTTTTTTAGTAGGAACAATACCCGCAATGCTTGAAAACATAGAGCAAGTGATACGTAATTCCACTAATATACTCCCGAACACATCAGTCAACGGCTTCTTTGTCTATTTGCTACAAGTAATCGCTCTACCAACTGGGCTGGGTTGGATAGTCAATGGGCGAGTTCACTCTACCAGTCGCACTCGCAGTCGATGGAAAAAATCGGGGGCACTTCCGGCTAATTCAGTCACTACCTCAAGGGGCACCGTGACCAGGGGAGTTTCTTCTTCCCCCGCCTTACTCAACCGAGACATCCATACCTGGGCCTGAGATGATAACTCGGTCTGCGTGTCTAGTCTTACTACCTGTCGCATCATCGCCTGCCACTCCCCAACGACTCTACTCAACGGTCGCTTGCCCCAGCGGTAGGCTTTGTCAATGCGCTGAGGCTCAAGCACAAGAATTATCCCCAATACTTCCTCAATATCCTCTGGTCGGGTCAGCTTTTGCAAACGATATCCATCGTACAGATTTTTACGCAGTTTGAAAAAGTCGTCAAAAAATCGCTGCCACATTTGCCAATAATCTGCCTTTTGCTGTGAAGCAAGGGGGAGGTAAAGATTAGTCGCCGTAGTCGTCAGCCTTTGTAACGTCGGTGGTAATGGGGGTAGCAGGATAAGAGACGGGTCCAGGTGTCTCAAGCCCCACACATATAATGCCAGGGCCAACTTCTCCAAGTTCAAACCAAGTTGAGCTTCCAAATGCCTAACCATCTGGTACCGGTAATCCTCCACTGCCAAGAAAAAGGGCAGTAGCTTGACCTCATTAACCAAACTATTTTCCAGCCCCTTAGCTCCAGCGCCGGTGGCAGTACTGTAGCGATGCAAGTCAAAGGCCAGCAAGCCAATCTCGCGGCCAACAAAGATACCATCACCCTCAGCATCCACCTCTTCCAGGCAAATAGGCGGTTGGGTATTCAGGTAGGGTTTGCGCCAGTGCAAAATACCGTTCGGTTTGGCGATGCCGGGCCGGTGGATAAGCTGGGGTAGCGCAATTTTCCGCAGTAATCGGGCCAAACCTTGTCTTAGGGGACGCAGCAACTGCCGGTTGACTGCTCGGCCTAGCAGCCAATCCCGCACGGCAGCCTTTTCCTCGTCATCCACCACTTGGGTGATCGCCTCACGATGAAACTTGAGTTTGAGCAGTGGCTCCACCGGTACCACTGTTTCCTGGTCAGGCAAACCAAACCGGTGAAGAAGGTCGCCGGACAAGATCACTTCCTGTACCGTATTATCTGGCAGCAGGGGGCCATACAACTCACAGACCGCTGCCAGGGTCGGATCTGTACAACGGGCCACACTCTCGGTACGGGCCAAGTCGGACACCGCCGCTAACAGCGGTTCTCCTTGGCTGATGCGGGCCAAAATCTGTCGTAGATGGCGCAAAAAATAACGCGCTTTACCCTTGTTTCTCGGCAGGCCCCGGTAAATCCGCACCAATACCTCGCGGTTGAAGGGATGCAAATCTGGTTTATCCAATACCCCATTAAGACGGTGATATTCGGTCAAGTAGCGAGCGGCAAAGCGATGGCAGTTCTCCTCGGTCAGCACGTAGGAGTCGCGCCCCACCTCATCGGATAGCCACAACTTTTCTACCCGGTCGTCAATGGTGTCCAGATAGGCAATACGCTGCAATAGATTTCGTCCACGCTGACCGGTCTCAAAGGCCGCCGGGGTCAGGCCCAACACCACGTCCCAGTTGCCCTCTTCCAGGGTGATAAAATAATCCAGCAAATCAGTGGCAAAGAGGTTGAGCGATTGCACCAGGTCGTCCACCAGCAAAATGGGGCGCATCCCTCGCTTGTGCATCACGCCAGTTGAGATACGGTGCAGCGTGTCAGGCAAGTCCAACCCTTCCAGTAGATGATGCCGAAAATAGGTCAACATCTGCTGCCGGAACTGCTCGTATTCGATGGGAATGGGCAGCGTACTCTCGGCCCTGATGGCCTCCCACTCCTCACGGCTAAGAAGTTCAGCATTAGCAAACGGTATCTCTTCAGCATCGTCAATAGCTCCCAGGCTGCGTTCAATATAGGGCTGAACCGCGTTCAAGAGGCGATAGAATAGCGCATTAATCTCATCATCGGAGTCCAACAAACTTTCCAGGGCCGACAAAACCAACAGTTTGCTCAATGTGCGGGGCTTTCGACGGGCTGCTAACCAGCGTTGGTGGGTCAATTCGCTGAAAGTGTCGGCCGATAGGAGGTGTTTAAATCGCTCGACAATACTCAACACGTCCAGTTCGGTGCGGGAGATACGGATCATAGTTTCTGCCTGGATTGGCGATTGTCGTTCAATTTGCGCCTGTAGCCAGCGCATCATTTCGGACTTACCGGAGCCGGGGGCGGCGTATAAAACATAGACCCGGTTGCCCAACACGTCAGATGAGCCGTTCAACAATTTGTCCAATAAATCTGTTTCACTAACCTCAAACGAACGCCCGTTTTGGAAACGGCGCATTGTGACCGGAAAGTGAGTTTGTAAGAAGATATCGGGGCCAAGCAGGTAACGCTGGTCGGCCGTCGGCGCGAAAACCGATAGCCCTGTTTGGCTAAGTTTGGGGAGATAATCATTAGACGGCATCGGTCACCTCCAGCCGGGCAATGCGCTTGAGACAGCGCTCGCCAAAGTAAGGCTTGTTGGGCGAGTCTTGCAACGGGGTCAGAGAAATCAAACCTTGGTCAGCAAGATAATCTAACGGCGATTTGACGGCGTGGGCTAAATCGCCGTTCTCGGTCTGAAAAGGGAGGATGTGATCCAGGTGTTCTTCAAAAAATAGTTGCAGGGGACCCTCCGATTGAGGCCATTGGTCAAGGATTGCCAATAACAAAGGCGGTGAGTAGGCGCACCTGAACCCGCTCAAAACCCGTTGCCCCACCCCCAAAAACTCCATCACCCGTTTCCAGGTCTGCAACTTCTCTCGACTTAAGCCGCCGGCATCCGCTACCCGGCGTAATTTGTTGGCCTCACGATGCACGTCCTCAATAAAGAGTTGGTTGGGGCGAATAAAGAGTTCGGTTAAAATCAGCATATAGAGCGGGTCAATAGGTTGAACCGGCTCTATCAGACCCATCTCAAGCTGACGAAGTTGGCGCAGTGTTTTAGCCTGAAATGGCTCATTGGCGGCGGAGTCAAGCCCTCGGTATCCGCTACCGTTTGCTTCAATCAATCGGGCCGACTCCAGAAATAACAAGGCATCATCCACATTCTGAGTGGAAGCTGACTCACCCTCAGTATGTTGAGGGATGAAAGCTGCATGTATTGCTCGCCGTGAGAGCGGAGCATCTGCCTCAACAATAAAATGATAGATAGCCTCAAGTTCTGGCCCGTAGACCGTTCTGAATAACATTGCAGTCCTCCTGGGTAAAGATGAAGCCCCGATGAGTAGGGACGTGGGGCGGGAATCAAGCCCGAAACAATAATAACACGACGCAGCGGGATTGAAAAGTTCTCAATTGCGAACAATTATAACCTTTTTGACTATTGTCGTTATGCGTGATAGGATAGCGACTAACTTCATTCAGAAAGCTCTCAAGGAATAAATGATGGATTTTTACGTAAGTTGGTATCCGGGTGATCCTGATTACCCTCGCCACGATGATGACTGCGCGATGTTGGTCAGCGTTGCTTCTGTCGCTCGTGACTGGTCGATG